>NZ_CP157005.1:305500-611000 GCF_039904985.1 Methylomonas sp. AM2-LC | reverse complement strand
TAACTTATCTCATTAGGTGTATTAGTCATTAGGTAAGGCTAGTACACATTAGGTAGGCATACTGTGCAATTCCATTCCCAAACGACCAATTTTCCTTTTTGACTTCAACCAGATTTATTAAAACATCTTCTCTACGGACATCTAACTCATGATGGAGACGATCGGCTATGTTTTTGTAAAGCAACTTCTTTAAATCAACACTTCTTCCTTCATTCAAGGTTATTTGTATAAAAATAATTCCATCACTGCGTTGTATATCAAGATAGCTTGAGTTGTAGATTAGGGAGTTACCATCGTGCTCAGTAATAACCTGAAAATAATCTTTTTCAGGCACGCTGATGGTATGCACCATTTCCTGATGGACAATTTCGCCGATCTTTCTCCCGAACTCTTTTTTTTCTTGTTTCATTAACGATATTCGAACCAAAGGCATGTTATTACTCCAAAATTAAGTTAAAAACGAACTGGTTGCGGTTCTTTTATAAAAAGAACGATGCCAGTTGCGACAAAAGCGAACAGGCCTGACGCAACAAACGCCAACCTGTAGTCGCCAATCAGACTATGGACGTAACCAGCACTGTAGGCGGCAATGGCCGCCCCGATTTGATGTGCGAAGCAAATCCAGCCAAATACCACGCCGACGTTTTGTTTTCCGAATAAATCTGCGGTCAAAGATGAGGTTGCCGGAATGGTCGACAACCAATTCATGCCATAGATAATCGAGAAAATCATTAATTGTCCTGTAGTATCTATGCTGGGCAGAAGTATGAGCGATGCGCCTCTGACTACGTAATAAAACACCAGCGGCCAGCGCTTGCCGTAGCGGTCGCATAACCAACCGGATAAAATGGTGCCGAACACATCGGCCGCGCCCATTACCCCTAACGACATCGCCATGGTCATTTCAGTGAAGCCGTGTTCGATGCCGTGGGGAATCAAATGAGTCTGAAACAAACCGGAGGTGGTTAAACCGCAAATCCCAAAACTCGAAGCCAACAGCCAAAACTGAGGACTGCTCATGGCCGATCGCATTGGATTTAGATCAGGTTTAAGTATTGTTCCATGAACGCCTTTGGCGCCAAAAGGCAACAACCCTTTTGATTCGGGATCGTCTCTTAAAAACTTCAGGACCAAGGGTAAAGCCACTAAGCCTAATGCCAAGGCGATAAACATTGTCGCCGCGCGCCAGCCTTCATGAACATTGATATGCATTAGGACAGGGGTAAAAACTAACTGGCCAGAGGAGAAAGCCGCCCCTAATATTCCTATCGCCAACCCCCTGTGTTTATGGAACCAGCGATTGATCAACGCCGATCCCATAATCATTGAAGTGCCTCCCGAACCAGCTCCAATCAGTAATCCCCAAAGCAAATACATTTGCCAGGACTCCTGCATAAAAACGCTACCACCGGCGCCTGCCACCGACAAAATCAACGTGATAACACTGATGCGTTTGGCGCCGTAGACATCCATCAACCTACCTAGAAATGGACCGGCAAGACCAAATAAAACTAGGTTAAGTGAAATTGCGCCGCTAATCGTTTCCCGATTCCAATCAAACTCCTGTTCCAGGGACAACATGATGATCCCTGGAATAGAGCGCAGTGCCGAAGCAACAAACAAGCACAGAAAAGTGACCGCGAGTACTACCCACGCATAGTGAAATGAGTAAGTATGACTCTTGGGCATTGTTGCTAACGACTTAAACATTTTTGTGAGAATTTATTTGAAAAAAGATTTATTCAACATCTTCAATTTGATCAAGCAACTCGATCAGTCGGGTAACTCCTTGCAGCAAGATGCCGCCTACGCCTAGTGCAAACCAAACACCGATTACAAAGCCCCAATGAATTGGTGCTGCAAAGAATTCCTCGCGAAACCAGAAGGTATGTCCCCACTCATTAAAGCCAACACTGACCAAAATCATGAATGGTCCAAATACTGCCAGCGTCAACGGTAACGAAATGCCTTTGGCATATAATGGCAAGCGGGTTCTGGCATACAGCCAGGCACAACCGCCCAGAATCACATACAGCGGGAAGTTGAAGTAAAACTCGATGATGTGATTGGCTGTGAACGGCGTATCGCGGATTGCCACCTGATGCCAGGAGTTGTCCTGCTCTGCAAAATAACTGCCCGCCCAATACACGGCAAAAGTGTAAATGCTGATCCACATCGTCAACGTAAAATAGCGGCGAATTTCTTCCTTGGGTTCTAGTTGATCCAATTGCCGGTCGCGGGAGAGCCATAAATAGCCCCAAAAGCCGCTGGCGACGGCGGCGATGATGACCATTTCGATATAAAACAGCCGCATCCAGTATTGCTCAAAGGCCGGTTCGGTAGAATCTAAACCGTGCTCTACGGCAAAGGCGCCTTGATAGAGTCGTAAGCTAACGTAAATGACGGTTAATAGGCCAAAGCCCTTTAAATATTTGGGAATGTCTATCAAATACCAAGGTAGAGATGATGAGTTTTCTTGGGTTGAGACAATGTCTTCGCTAGTAGTAGCCATGTTCTGCTCCTGGATTAAATGAATTTTGGAATTACGGCGGCAGTAATGCTGGAAATATAACGTTTGCCCATCGTGTCATCGTAAAGAAACAGCAAGCCTCCCAGACGGGAATCCGCATCACGAATCAGACCATCCAATTTCTCCGACTCCCAGGCGGCATCACGCACTTCTAGGGTGACGGTGCGTTGCTCTCCAGGCTGAATCGGTGAATTGTCATTCAAGCTTAGGCCGTTGTTGCTGACATCATCCTTGCTCGGGGCGTAACCAACACCAAACATTTCGGCATTCATGAAATGCACGTTAGAGCTGGAAAACTCACCAATCCGCACCGCATCTTGGCTACGATTGTCGACCTTGACTTGCAGCACCATTGCACGCTGAGAGACGTTGTATTCCGCTTTTAACAAATCAACATTCACGGTTCCGGCATTGACTTGCGCAGGTAGCGGCAGTATTTGATCCAATCCAGCTTGTAGTGGAATGGCATCCGGATAACGATTGGCGGTTACGGCATTCAGAACCAACACCAATACGGGTACGCCAACCAACACTAGCTTGGCAATTAACTTATCCTGCGCCGTAATCAGTTCATGCTCTAAGCCAGCATCCAGCATCCGATAGCGGCTGATGAATAAGGGCCGACGCACCCACCATAATAGCCAGGCGGCGGCCAAAACGCCCCAAAATAGGTGCCAGAACACGCCATTGGCAAAGCCGAAACTTTCCATGTCGATCATTTCACCGTTGATGGTTTTGATGGTGTTGTTAAAGTCGCCGGCATTTCCACCGATTTCCAGCCAAACACCTGGTCCCATGACTTGCCCCGCGTCTTTTATGTTAAAAAACGGGTGGATGTGATAACGCCCTGGCAATCGGCCTTTCATGACTACCTTAAAGTCGTAATCGCCGCCCGGTTCCAAGGCCACCGAATTGGTCCACGGCTTGCCGTTAAGATACCGTTCGGTACGAATCATTACCGGCCCAGGGGTGGAAATATTCAAAAAGCTGGCTTCCGGCTTAGGCACGCTGATCGGCCAATCTTCGGCGACATGAAACTTGCCGCTGACGCTGACTTCATCGTTGACGTTGAATTTTTGCGTGGACCACTGCACGTCATACCATTGAATAGTCCGCATCCTGATGAAGGGTTCCAAGGCTTTTTCACCATGGGCTTGGGCGGATGACACCGGCAAACCGGACAATACAGTGAGTGCGATTAAGGCTAATAGCCAAGTTTTAAAATACGTTTTCATGTTGGCTCCCCCTTAAATTTTGGTCAAATAACGGGTACTGGCAAACCACTTGCCAATATGCCACCACAGCGGATACATCAGCGAACACAGCAGCGCCGAACAAAATGCAGACAGCGGTGTCGCATACTGGCCGTAAGTCCGCAATGTACCGCGCTCGATGATGCGCAGGTATTCCGGCATGCCAGTACGGATATATTGGAAACCGAATAAATCGGCCACACTGAGTTGGCTGTTGTGGTATTCGACCGCTTGATGAAACATGCCGAAGATCGGCCAGTTGGTGGGGTAAAACAAAAGCGCAAACGCGCCGCCGCCGAAAATTGAAGTGATGGTCAGGCTATTAGTTAGCATCAACAATGCGTCTAGTACTAGAGCACCGGGCACCATGGTCGCTGGCAACACCATATTGATGGGGAAATAATTCCAGTAGTGATAGGCAAATACGCGGGTAACCCAAGTGCCCAGCAATAAGGCGGCGATGCATAAGGTTGCACCAAAAGGCAGTCGAAATTTATCCCACATTACTGCCTGAACTGCTGCTGGAAAGGTGATGCCAATTAACGGTGTCACCAACGGCCACCATTGCCTATCCTTCCAGTCGACCCAGAAGTCCCAATCGCCGACGGTCAGGGCAAAATGCAGATGAAACGAACCTATAAATAAAAACAGGGCCAAAACCAGGATCAGATAATCGTAGGCCCTAGCCAACCGGACTTTCTCGCCACGGTACGGTTTAAACGTTGAAATTGGTATTTGTGCGGACATAGTAGATTCTCCTATGATGTCTTGTGAACGACAGTCGTCGCATGAACATTTGGGCGTGTCGTCAACCAGTCGCAACCTAAAACCTTAATGGCTGATCGACACGCTCGGGGTATAAGGTAGGGGGAAATGCATGAGCTGTGAAATGGTGAAATTTCATCTGGTCTCATCAAGATTGTTCATGGCGGTTTATATAGTTTTTATTTAGTATGAAGCCGTTATCTTTGAGGAGTATTCCCTATGGCCAATCTACGCACCTTCGACTTAAACCTCTTACTGGCTTTCAATATTTTGATGCGGGAGCGCAATGTCACTCGCGCTGCGGAATGCATGTTCGTGACGCAATCGGCGATGAGCCATACGCTGCACCGCTTGCGCCAGCAACTGAATGACCCTGTATTGGTTAAGTCGCCTGCTGGCATGCAACCAACCGCGCTAGCGCTGGCTTTGGTGGAGCCGGTACGCAGTCTTTTACAGGAAATGGAACGGCTGCTTGAGACGCCCCAAGCCTTCGATCCAGCATCCAGTCAACGCCGTTTCACCATCGCCGCGACCGATTACATGGAGTTTCTAATATTGCCCGAACTATCCCAATTAATCGATCAATCTGCTCCTGGCGTGGATATTCATATCAAACGGACAGATTCTTCTTTTCCGTTATCGCAATTGGAAAACGGCAGTCTGGATGTCGTGTTAGGTTTTACCTCGGTACTTAATCCACCAGCGCATTTAAACTGCGACCATTTGTTCATGGATCGCATGGCTTGTGTGATTCGTCAGAATCACCCCCGAATTAAAGAGACTCCCTCATTGGCGGATTATTTGGCAACCTCGCATATGCTGATATCCAGAACTGGCGATAAAGCGGGTGTCATAGACGAGAAATTGGCAGAGTCAGGGGTCGAGCGTCGCATCAATTGCATAGTGCCGCATTTCTTGTCGGCACCTTTAATCGTTGCTCAGACTGATATGATTTTGTCCTTACCCTATCGGTTGGCCACAGCATTTCAGAAACTGGTGCCACTTAATATCTGGCCCGTACCGGTCAGTTTGCCGGACTACAATTTAGCTATGATTTGGCATCCCTTGTGGGAAAAAGATCCGGCCCACTGTTGGTTACGCGAACAGATTAGCTCGATAGGCCGGAAAATAGACTCAAGTGCAATACTTTTTTAACGTCCAGGCAGACCTTCGGCTAAGGCTTTGACCTTCAAAAGAAAATAGGGCGGTTTAGATTGATCATCGCCGCCGTTCAGTATGGCCGAGCGATGTAAGCGGTTAACAACGGCATACAATTGCCCATTGCTGCCAAAACTGAAGGAATCTACCCAAGATAATCTTGGACATTGCGCCAATTGCTGATATCTGCGGTCTGGCGTTATCACGCCAATGGCGTTATTGGCTAGATCGCCGAGATAAATATTGTTGTCCTTGTCAATACTGATGCCATCTGAGATAGGTTTATCACTGTAACGTTCAACTCGGGCTGCCAGTTCTGTTTTGCTCAAGCTTTCGTTGATCAAATCCGCTGTTTTTATCCGATAAAGGCTTAGCCCGTGCATAGGCCCAAAATACACCCATTCATTATTTAAGTCCTCGGTGATCGGATTGACGCCAATATGGGGCCGAACGGTCTCACCAGTGGCAGTCTTGACCTGAATTGGCGAGTTGTCGATGATCAAATCGATATTCTCCGGTATGACGCTAGCATGTCCCTCTAAAACCCGCCTGGCAGCCCCGGTAACAAGATTGACCACAATCAGTCCTGCATTATTACCCCCGGCTGGATCGCTTATGAAAGCATGATTATGATTGAGATCCAAAGCAAAGTCGTTAACAAACGCATCCTTCGGTGCAATGGGTGCCGGCAAGTAAATTAAGCGCTGGAGTTTGTTGGTTTTGGTATTCCAGCCAACCAACTTGGGTACTACCCCGCTGCGCATGCCGTTGTCCAGCATCCAGACCATACCATTGCTATCGGAACGGATGCCTAATACCGAGTCGAGCTTGATCGCTGCCGTTGAATCGGCCGCAACCATTTCTTTATTGGGAAACGGCACCAAGGTTTGATCCTTGTATTCGACCACAGTGTATTGAGGTTGATAAAACTGGTGTTGGCTCATAATGATCCGGCCATTAGCCGTAGCCGTGACATTGCCAGGCCCAGTCTCCAAGTTAGTCAACACCTCGAAATTAGAGTTGCCGTCAGCTAAGGCCTCAAACGTAGCAAACAGCAGTGCCACGCAAGATTGGGTTATTCGTTTCATTGTCGTCTCCGTCATATTGTTGGGTTAGGGCACACCATAATGGATCGCGTAACCACTGTTAAATGACATTATTTAATGACGTACCATTTATAAAACTGATGATGTTTGAAAGAACGTGAAGTATTGAATTTAAGTTGGGGTTGGCGATAAAAGTTAACTTTGCATCCTAACCGTGAAAAGAAGGGTAATAAATATTATCAATGAACCTCATGAAGATTATATATTCCACAATTACGCTTGCAATTTTAGTTTTGCAAAAACTGTTGTAGGGCTTGTTGAGCAGTAACCTCACTGCCCAACCAAGCCAATCTAACTAATCAGCCCAAATATTGAACTGATTTTTAATTCAATTTACTTACTAAAGGTTAAACCATCATTTGCTACATCAACTTTAATTACTTCGCCCGGTAAAAAATGCCCGGCGAGTATTTCAGTGGCCAACGGATTTTCTAATTGCCGTTGTATGGCGCGTTTTAATGGCCTTGCACCATAAACCGGATCAAACCCTGCTTCGCCTAGCATATCCAATGCTGCTTCACTAATTTCAAAACCAATATCACGCGATTGCAAACGTCTAACCAGCATATCAATCTGAATTTTGCTAATAGCACGTATTTGCTTTTCATCTAATGGATGGAATACCACGGCTTCGTCTATACGATTGATAAACTCTGGTCGGAAATGTTGCCCGACTATGTCCATCACTGCATCTTTCATGGCGACATAGTTAGTTTCGCCTGCCAATTCCTGTATAACCTGCGACCCCAGATTGGAAGTCATCACAATGACTGTATTTCTAAAATCAACTGTTCGTCCTTGTCCGTCTGTCAGGCGGCCATCGTCTAACACTTGTAACAAGATGTTAAATACATCTGGATGGGCTTTTTCAATTTCATCCAGCAAAATAACCGAATAGGGTTTGCGACGCACGGCTTCAGTCAGGTATCCACCTTCTTCGTAACCCACATAACCGGGGGGGGCACCTATTAAACGGGCAACGGAATGCTTTTCCATAAATTCCGACATATCAATCCGAATCATGGCCTCTTCGGTATCGAACATGAACGCCGCCAAGGCTTTACACAATTCGGTTTTACCTACCCCTGTTGGTCCTAAGAATAAAAATGAGCCATTGGGGCGATTAGGATCCGATAATCCGGCTCGAGAACGACGAATGGCGTTGCTGACAGCTTTTAATGCTTCTTGCTGACCAATAACGCGCTTACCCAGCTCGTCTTCCATACGTAACAACTTATCACGTTCGCCTTCCATCATTTTGGAAACGGGGATGCCTGTCCATTTGGAGACTATTTCGGCAATTTCCTCTTCGGTGACTTTACTGCGTAGCAATCGGGTATCTTGCATTTCTGCTTGCGAGGCCAGATCCAGCTCTTTTTCCAACTTGGGTATTTCGCCATATTGCAATTCGGACATCCGCGTGTAATCTTGATTACGCCGCGCCGCCTCTAGTTCCAGACGTGCTTGTTCCAGTTTTTCTTTAATGGAAGCAGTACCTTGCAATGCCGCTTTTTCGGCTTTCCAGATTTCTTCGGAATCGGAATATTCTTTTTCCAATTCAGCAATTTCTACCTGTAAAGTTTCCAAGCGTTTTTTTGAAGCGGCATCGTTTTCATTTTTCATCGCTTCGCGCTCAATTTTCAACTGAATTAGGCGACGATCCAGTTTATCCATGGCTTCTGGCTTGGAGTCCATTTCCATACGAATACGGCTGGCAGCTTCATCAATCAGGTCTATGGCTTTGTCAGGTAATTGCCTGTCGGAAATATAGCGGTGCGATAAGGTTGCTGCAGCCACAATTGCTGGATCGGTTATATCAACACTATGGTGTATTTCGTAACGTTCTTTTAGACCGCGCAAAATAGCCACGGTATCTTCTACGCTGGGTTCATCAACCAATACTTTTTGGAAACGTCGTTCTAGAGCCGCATCTTTTTCGATATATTGTCGATATTCATTCAATGTAGTTGCACCAACACAATGCAATTCGCCCCGAGCCAAAGCGGGTTTCAGCATATTACCGGCATCCATTGCTCCTTCTCCTTTACCTGCGCCGACCATGGTATGTAATTCGTCAATAAACAGAATTACTTGCCCTTCTTGTTTGGCTACATCGTTTAGAACGGCTTTCAAACGCTCTTCAAACTCACCCCGGAATTTAGCACCTGCTATCAACGCAGCCATATCTAACGACAGCAATTGTTTACCTTTTATGCCTTCAGGTACTTCGCCATTGACGATACGCTGAGCCAATCCTTCGACAATAGCGGTTTTTCCTACTCCTGGTTCACCAATTAAAACTGGATTATTTTTGGTACGTCGCTGTAATACCTGAATGGTGCGACGAATTTCATCATCCCGACCAATGACCGGATCCAATTTGCCGCGTTCAGCTAGTTCAGTTAAGTTTACGGTGTATTTTTTTAGTGCCTGACGCTGATCTTCAGCATTTGCATCGTTCACATTTTGTCCGCCACGCATATTTTCGATGGCTTTTTCGACAGCTGTTGGCGTAACACCGGCACGTTTTAATAAATTTTGTAGTGTTGATTTGCTCTCTAAAGCGGCTAGTAAAAACAGTTCGCTGGAAATAAAGGCATCCTGACGTTTTTGAGCTAATTTGTCGGTTACATTTAGTATTCGTGACAGTTCGCCGGATATTTGTACATCCCCCCCCGCTCCCGAAACTGTTGCCAAACGATCAATTTCCTGTAGTAAATCTTTGCGCAAGGTATTGATCTGCACGCCCGTCTGTATCAGCAACGGGCGAATGCTACCACCCTCTTGATCTAAGAGTGCCAACATAACATGCAGCGGGTCGATAAATTGATGATCTTTACCTAAAGCAATGCTTTGTGCATCGCCTAAAGCTATCTGAAATTTACTGGTTAGTTTATCCATGCGCATACAAGGTACCTCAATGAATTATATATACACATGAAAGTGGGGGGAAATCGGCCTATTTTCAAGCCAGTCGTGATGAATAATACTATTCTGGTATTTTTAAATACTTGGGCACTCAATAGAGTGAAGAAAATTGCTTATGATTGAGAATGCAATCCATTCTCACAAAGACTTCAAAACCAATTGATAAACCGGAAAATTTTGTCTTTTACTGCTTAATTTGTTAAGCAAATAGCACGGTAATTGCTACACATGACGTAGCAAAGCGCATTAAATCCCAGTACAATTATTGGCTCTTGGATACTAAATGTTGAGTATAACCCGTGCAATTAAACACACAGGATGTCAATATTTTGCTTCTGAGTAGTCATCAGTTTTATTTTGTAGGAGTTTTGTAAATGGCAATAGGTACAGTGAAGTGGTTTAACAATACCAAAGGGTTTGGCTTTATCCAGCCATCTGAAGGTAGCGAGGATGTTTTTGTTCACCACTCGGTGATTCTCGGCGAGGGATTTAAAACCTTATCTCCTGGTCAATCCGTTCAGTTTGATATTGAATCGGGTCCTAAAGGTTTGACTGCCGCGAATGTTCAAGCCAAATAAGCGCTAAAAACTCCGGTGAAAAAGGCTCTTTTTAAAGAGCCTTTTTTTTTGCTTAAAATTCTCATTTTTTAGCGTGTATTCTTAAGGTATAGGGCTATAATCAAAACTCCTCGACTTACCTACACCCTTTCCTATGGCACGCGAATTCTCATCGTTAAAACAATTGGATACGCCGGTTAAAATTTTATTCACCGGCTATCTTTCTACGGTCGCAGTCGGATATCTGGTTGCAATAATTCAAATCATGTTTACCCACGGCATGGCCGATGGCAAATTCGGGTTATCAATTGATGACATTGTTTATAGTTATTATGGCAACCGCTCGGGCTCTATGATAGAAACCAAGCTGAATGGCTCTATGAAGGACAATGCCTCAGAACAAGAGCGTTTTGTGATTATCCAATGGGTACGTGATGGCGCCGATCAGGATGAATATGCCGACTCTGGTACTGAAAAAATCATACAAGAACGTTGCGTAATGTGTCACAACAAAGATGCCGCAATTCCTGATCTGAGCGATTTTAAAGTATTGAAAGAGTTAACCAAAGAGGATCAAGGCGCTACCTTTGGCTCACTAACCAGAGTTTCGCATATCCATCTGTTTGGTATAGGTTTTATTTTTATGTTTGTCGGCCTGATTTTCAGTTTCACTGAAACCAGTACCATTAAATACAAATCTATCGCCATTGGCATGCCGTATATGTTTTTGCTGGTAGATATTCTTTCCTGGTGGCTAACCAAGCTTAATCCAATGTTTGCATGGTTGGTCATTATTGCAGGCGCAGGCATGGCTATTTCGTTTGCTTTTATGTGGATTGTTTCGATACTTGAAATGTGGTTTTTTGAAAAAGCCTTTATTAATTCACAAGGTGAACGCTATATGCAATGGAGTGTGTATGTGGAAGGTAAATTCAGAGATATAGGTGGTGAGGATGTTCTTAAAGCAATATGGACCCTTATCAAACAAAGCGGTGGTTTTATTTGGAATTGGTCCGTGTATAAAGGCTTACCACTTATAAAGTCCTGGTATACAAAAATCCGTTCAAAATAAGTTTTAATGATTCATTTAGTCTCGGTCAGGCTTAACCAGCCTGACCTTTTTAGCAAACGGTATCCCTGCACAAATTTACGATAGGCTTGTGATACATTCGGCAAATTACAGTTAAAAAATTAGATTAATCACTTAGTATGCCGATAAATTTAGCAGTATGATAGTTACCTGTAAATCGGAGGTGTACTATGGAAATTAACTCTTTATCTGCTACTGGCTTAGGTATTATCACCAGTGCGCAGCAAAAAGCGACAACTGCGTCTCAAACCATAGCTAATCTATCTACTCAAAATGGCGAAGTGGGTGGCACTCAGATTACTTCGCCCAACGATATGTTTAAACCCATATTAAGTCTAAAAGAAGCAGAACAGGAAACCTATGCGGGAATAAAATTGCTTCGAACTCAAAAAAATGAGGTGGGTTCTCTACTTAATATTAAAGCCTAACAAGCGACGCTAAAATGTTTGAAAGATTAGTCTGACACAATAACATCGTTCAAACTACTCAATATCGCAATGAAGAGACGCCCCTTCTAGTACCAGAAATTTCTTTAATATTTTCATATAATTAAAATATCATTGTGCTACCAACCAGCAGCCACAAAATACGACCAAACAACGGTCAAAACTAAGTTTTTTAGTAGGCTCGTAACGTATTGATGATTCATCTGCAAAAATCGCCGACTAAATCAAAAAATACCACGTAATAATACTTGACTGATTTACTTGGTTTATTTATAGTTACCTTTATATTCATCAGGTTAAATCAGGGAGCATCAATGCGACTAACCACTAAAGGGCGTTACGCAGTAACCGCAATGCTAGACTTGGCATATCACAGCCAAACTAGACCAGTTACATTAACAGACATTGCCACAAGACAAACCATTTCACTCTCCTATCTTGAGCAACTATTTGCCAGATTACGCAAGGGTGGCATGGTTAAAGGTGTCAGAGGTCCTGGCGGCGGCTATACTTTGAGCCGCAATGCACATGACATTAATATCGCCGACATTATTGAAGCGGTTGACGAAACAGTTGACTCCACAAAATGCGGAGGCAAAGCCAACTGCCAAAATGAACAGCCTTGTTTAACTCACGATCTATGGATGGGCTTAAGCGAACAAATTCGAGCTTATCTTAAACAAATTAGCCTTGGTCAACTTTTAGAGCGCGACATGATTGGCGAAGTAGCTAAAAGACAGGCAGATCAATTTGAACACATCATTGAATTACAATCCAGACAGGATCGCAAATCAGCATAAATGATCTATTTTGATCACAATTCAACCACCCCCATTGATGATCGGGTGCTTGCAGCAATGTTGCCGTATTTACAAACTTTTTACGGCAACCCTTCAAGCTTACACAAACAGGGACGTATTGCTCGGACCGCGGTGGATATTGCTCGCGAACAAATTGCTGCTTTAGTTGATGCCAAGCCGGAACAAATAATCTTTACCAGTGGCGGCAGCGAAGCAAATACATTGGCATTTGCCAACGCCGGGCAAAATTCTATCTATATATCGGCCATTGAGCATCCTTCAGTTTTTGAAACAAGCCAAGCCTTAGCAAATCCATTAATTGTGCTTCCCATTGAAGAATCTGGTCAGATTACACTTGCAACTCTAAAAAAATCTGAACCCAAACCTGGCGATTTTGTATCAATCATGCTGGCGAATAATGAAACAGGAGCCCTTCAGAATATAGCCGACTTTGCTGAATATTTAAATGAACGGGAAATAAAATTTCATACCGATGCAGTACAAGCTTTAGGCAAGATACCCGTTTCATTTCAAAAGCTGGGCGTACAGCTCATGAGCTTATCAAGCCACAAAATTAATGGTCCAAAAGGATGCGGTGCATTAGTCTTTAATACAGCGTTAAATCTGAACCCTTGGCAACGTGGAGGGAATCAAGAGCATGGTTTACGGGCGGGTACGGAAAATGTCGCTGCTATTGTCGGATTTGGCAAAGCGGCAGAACTAGCAAAACTAGAGCTCGAACAAAGTATGATAAACATGCAACAGTTGAGATCGCGACTAGAACAACAGCTCCTTGAAATACCCAATTTAGTGATATTTGCACAGCAAACTCCTAGGTTAGCCAATACCCTGCAATTTGGCATTAGTGGTTATCAGGGCGATATGTTGCTCATGCAACTTGATCGTCATAGTATTGCAGTGTCCAGCGGCTCAGCCTGCTCAGCAACATCAACCGAGCCCAGCCCAGTTTTACAAGCAATGGGCATTGACCCCCAGCTTGCCAAAAGTGCTATACGCATCAGTTTAGGCAAAAATAATAATGAACAAGAAGTGGACCAATTTGTCCAAGTTCTTAAGACTCTGGTTAAAACTCATTAAAGGAGACCAAATAATGAATATTTCAGTTACCGAAAACGCTGCCCGGCAAATCGAAAAGCAGTTACTTAAACGTGGCAATGGTGTAGGCTTAAAATTGGGTGTAAAACCGTCTGGTTGCTCAGGTTACGCTTATGTACTCGATTATGCGGATGAAATTGCCAGTGATGATATTATCTTTGACCAACACAATGTTAAAGTTCTGGTCAAAGCCAGCGATTTAGAAAAACTTAATGGCATTGAACTTGATTATACCAAAGAAGGATTTAACGAAGCTTTCAAATTCAACAATCCCAACGTCACTGGCTCATGCGGATGCGGTAAAAGTTTCTCTGTGTAATATTAGTTATATGTAACAAATCTATCTTTTAAATTGATTTCGTTTTTCTGAAAATGTTTTATTTTTATCAAGGAATCATGGAAACGAAATCAGTTACCCAACCCTTTCTATTTGCATAAATAAAGAAGATAATTAGCTTTTAAACAAACTAATATCATGCAGATGCAAAACGCTATGATCACCACAGCTCTTGAGTTACCCGGCTACGTAGTGCTACGTAATTTGGGGGTTGTTAGAGGTATTACTGTTCGTTCTCGCTCAGTCGTAGGCAATTTTTTTGGCGGACTTCAATCACTATTTGGCGGCAATATCAGCATATACAGTAATCTTTGCGAAAAAGCGCGGGCTGAAACTTATCAACTCATGTGTGAACACGCCAAAGCATTAGGTGCCAATGCTATCATTGCCATGCGGTACGATGCCACGGAAGTGATGCCAGGCTTAACCGAAGTACTCTGTTATGGATCCGCCGTACTGGTTGAACCTGAGAAATCTTCACCTACTTTTTAAATTTGTATTTGACTAATAGCTTTATAAAATTTATAATCCGCTATTCACTATTAACAGATTATGCTTGATGGAGCTTACGTTGATGCATGCGGTAATTCAAACAGGTGGTAAACAGTATCGGGTCGCAGAAGGTACTACCTTAAAAATAGAAAAACTTGAGTTGGGCGCAGGCGACAGCGTAGAATTTGACAAAGTACTGTTGATTCAATCCGGCGACGATATTAAAATTGGTCAGCCTTATATTGATGGCGGCAAAGTAACTGCAACTGTAGTTTCTCAAGGCCGACACAAAAAAGTCAGAATCATAAAATTTAGAAGACGTAAGCACCACATGAAAAAAATGGGGCATCGTCAATACTACACAGAAATCCAGATTACTGGCATTTCTGCATAATTTAACGAGGGTTAGAAAATGGCTCATAAGAAGGCAGGCGGTAGTACCCGCAACGGTCGCGATTCTCAAGCTCAGCGACTAGGTGTTAAACGTTTTGGTGGTCAAGTGGTAAAAGCAGGTAACATCCTGGTTCGCCAACGCGGCACTCAGTTTCACCCAGGTGACAATGTAGGTATTGGTAAAGACCATACTCTATTTGCTACTAGCGACGGCAAAGTAGTTTTTGAAGTTAAAGGACCAAAAAGCCGTAGATACGTTAGCATTGCAGCTGCGTAATTATTTTGCTTGTGCCTTGCGGCGCATTCAACACGAAAAGCCTCGTTTTTCAGCGGGGCTTTTTTGTTTTTATCGGTAAATTATGAGATTTGTTGACGAAGCGGAAATCCGTGTAGAAGCAGGTGACGGTGGTAATGGCACCGCCTCTTTCCGACGCGAAAAATATATTCCTTTAGGCGGACCTAATGGTGGCGATGGTGGCGATGGTGGCAGTGTTTATTTAGTGGCCACCGAAAACGTAAACACTTTGGTAGATTTTCGCTACCATTCTGTTCATCGCGCTCAACGTGGACAAAATGGCATGAGCCGTGATTGTACCGGCAAAAAAGGCGATGATTGTTTTGTGCCAGTTCCACCAGGCACTATCGTATACGAAGCAACGACTGGTGAGAAAATCGGCGATTTAACTGACCCTGGACAACAATTATTGGTAGCCAAAGGCGGTTTTCACGGTCTGGGTAATACTCGCTTTAAAAGCAGTATCAACCGAGCGCCACAACAATTTAGCAAAGGCTCTGCCGGCGAACATCGCATGCTGCGCCTTGAATTAACTGTCATTGCTGATGTTGGCCTGCTTGGCATGCCCAATGCTGGCAAATCCAGCTTAATACGCGCCGTATCGTCCGCCAGACCCAAAGTAGCGGATTACCCATTCACCACCTTACATCCTAATCTAGGCGTGGTTAGTGTTGATGACTTGCGCAGCTTTGTGATTGCCGACATTCCTGGCGTTATCGAAGGCGCTGCCGAAGGCGCTGGACTAGGATTACAATTTCTTAAGCATTTATCAAGAACAGGGTTGCTTTTGCACGTAGTAGACATTGCCCCCTATGAAAACGAAATAAGCCCTGTAGCAGCCGCTCAAAAAATCATTCATGAACTGGCAAAATGGAGCGATGAATTAGTCAATAAACCTCGCTGGTTGGTTTTGAACAAAATTGATCACTTAACTGATGATGAAATTCAGCCCTATTGCCAAACCATTATCGACGCCTTGGAATGGACCGGTCCGGTATTTTTGATTTCTGCCATAAAAAATCAGGGTACTCAAGCCCTAATGTACGCCATTATGAACTTTCTTGAGGAGAAAAAACTTCAGCAACAGGAGCAACCTCGTGGGCCGCTCTGAATTTTCACAGGCTTGCAGGGTAGTTGTCAAAATTGGCAGCTCCTTACTCACCGACGGTGGTCGCGGCCTAAATCTGCAAGCAATTGCAGGCTGGGTTTCGCAAATGGCCGCACTAAAACGTCAAGGCGTTGATGTGGTATTAGTTTCATCCGGCTCTGTGGCAGAAGGCATGTCACGCCTAAAGCTAAAAACTCGCCCCAAAACCTTGCATGAACTGCAAGCCGCCGCTTCCATTGGTCAAATGGGCTTAGTGAGAAGCTTCGAAGACGAATTTCAGATACATGACTTGCTTGCTGCACAAGTATTACTTACGCATGACGACCTCTCAAATCGTCGCCGTTATCTAAATGCGCGCAGTACTTTGTTAACCTTGTTAAGTTTTGGCGTTGTACCCGTTATCAACGAAAATGATGCCGTTGCAACAGAAGAAATTCGCTTTGGCGATAATGACACATTAGGTGCCTTAGTTGCCAATTTGGTAGAAGCTGATTTATTGATCCTACTAACAGACCAACTTGGCTTATTTGATGCTAATCCAACCTTGCATCCTAATGCCAAACTAATCTCCAGTATTAGCGTTAATGACAGCAAGCTGGATGAAGTTGCTGGCGGCAGCATCAGTGGTCTTGGCCGTGGCGGCATGTTTACCAAAGTACGCGCAGCTCGTTTGGCTGCTCGCTCTGGAGCACCGACTGTTATCGTTTCCGGAAAAATTGAGAATGTCATTACCTCAGTATTTCAGGGCGAGGATCTTGGCACTTACTTGATACCCAATATAGAACCACTTGCTGCGCGCAAGCAATGGCTAGCGGGCCAACTACAGCTTAAAGGTAGTGTTACTCTAGACGATGGCGCGGTTAAAATTCTGCAAGGTGCAGGCAAAAGCTTACTATCTGTAGGCGTTAAAAGCATACAAGGCTCTTTTCAGCGCGGAGATCTGGTTTCTTGTCTGGATTCGAACGGCACGGAAATAGCCCGCGGCCTAATCAACTACGGCGCAGAAGAGACTTCAATTATTGCCGGAAAATCCAGTAGCGAATTTGAAGCTCTTCTGGGTTATGCCGATGAAGATGAATTAATCCATAGAGATAATATGGTTTTGATTTGAATATACGCACTTCAACAAAAATCCAATATATTTAAGCGTATACATACTGAAGATCTTTATTTTAAAAAGATCTTCAGTATTAACTAAATCAGCTATTCTGAATCACAATATTTGGAAACTTGCCACTATAATCTCTGGACAACAAAGCCAGCTTTGCAGCCATTTTCCGCGCAATCGATTTATAGATTTGCGCCGGCCTTCCTTCAGGATCGGCAACCATAGTGGGTCTACCGCTATCAGCATACTGGCGAATGTTGATATCCAGCGGCAACGCGCCTAACAAATCCACTTTGTTCTTAGTTGCCATTGCCAAGCCACCGCCCTGCCCAAAAATAGCTTCTTCATGTCCACATTGACTACAGATGTGTAAACTCATATTTTCAACTATGCCTAGAATAGGTATATTCACTTTCTCAAACATACCTAATCCACGTTGCGCGTCGATTAAAGCGATATCCTGTGGAGTGGTTACAATCACGGCACCACTCACCGGAATTTGTTGCGCAAGGGTTAACTGAATATCACCTGTACCAGGCGGTAGATCGATAATCAGATAATCAAGATCAGACCAACGGGTTTGCGTTAACAACTGCTGCAAAGCGCCGGTTACCATAGGACCACGCCAAATCATAGGTTGATCGGCATCGACCAGATAACCAATTGAGATGGTTTGAACGCCAAATGAAACTTTTGGCTGGAAAGATTTACCATCTTCGCTGACTGGCTGACCTGACAAACCTAACATGGTAGGAATACTAGGACCATATATGTCAGCATCGAGTATACCTACCTGCGCGCCCTCGGCCACTAGAGCCAAGGCAAGATTTACCGAAGTGGTTGACTTACCCACCCCACCTTTTCCAGAGGCGATTGCAATGATATTTTTAACATTAGGCAACGGCTTTAAGGCTTTCTGCACCGAATGCGAAACAATATTCACACTCACCTTAACTTGAACATTATCCACACCCGGCAATTTTTTTAACAGTTCTTCCAACTGTGAGCTTAGTGTTTGTATGTAGCTTTTGGCTGGATAACCCAATTGCACATCAACACTCACATTGCCACCCTCAATAGTTATTTTTTTGATAGCTTTGGCTGAAACCAGATCTGTTTCTACATTAGGATCAATAAAACTTTTAAGCGCATTTTCGACAGTAATTTTGTCCAGACTCGTCATGCAGAACTCCGTAATAAAACCATTAACCAAGTAATTTAGTAAGAATATAATACCTCTAATCCGGTTAGTATTAAAACCGTTTAGACAGCTGAAATAAATGCCTATCTAAAAATATCATGACTTTACATAAAATGATGGCTAAAGTAATGGATCTTGATTAACAACATAACAAATTGTTATTCAAGTTAAAAACCAAACTCTGAATTGCAACTTGCCATTATCAAAACACTCTTGATTTTTCTTACGTGTAGATTGAATATTAGCCACTTACTACGCCACAAATTTCACATCCTCCTCAAATTTTTGCATGATTATTTTCTTAAACTGAAAGTTAAATCGACCCTATTGACTAAACCTGTAAGGCAAAACTAACTTAGTCAAACACCCTAACACATAAATTATTGACTATTTTCACATAACAAAGCATCTGGCAGCTAAAACATGCATTACTGATCAATAATGGTTATAGAGATAACTGGCAAAATCGCTCCATAATCAAGACAGATAATGCTATACAGTCCATGCTTATAATTCGATTCTATGCCATAATCCCCACACATTTTGTTACCTCTAATTAAAGCTCCATGTCCGATAGAAAAATCCTCGTCACAAGCGCATTACCTTACGCCAATGGCCCTATTCATTTAGGTCATTTAGTTGAATACATCCAAACCGATATTTGGGTAAGATTTCAGAAAATGCGTGGGCATGAATGCTATTTTGTTTGTGCCGATGATACGCACGGTACACCCATCATGTTGCGAGCAGATCGAGAAGGTATTAGCCCAGAACAATTGATAGCTCAAGTTGCGGAACAACATCAGGCTGATTTTGCAGATTTTAATATTGGCTTCGACCACTACCATAGTACACATTC
The DNA here is from genome assembly GCF_039904985.1 of Methylomonas sp. AM2-LC. Taxonomy (NCBI): domain Bacteria; kingdom Pseudomonadati; phylum Pseudomonadota; class Gammaproteobacteria; order Methylococcales; family Methylococcaceae; genus Methylomonas; species Methylomonas sp. AM2-LC. The sequence goes on along the minus strand of NZ_CP157005.1, from coordinate 591,458 downwards.
TGAAGAAAATAAAATTCTATCCAGCCAGATTTATCTACGCTTACGTGACGGCGGACATATTAGTAGTCGCAGCATTACACAAGCTTACGACCCCGTTAAACTGATGTTTTTGCCTGATCGATTCATTAAAGGTGACTGCCCGAAATGCGGCGCATCCGATCAGTATGGTGATAATTGTGAAGCCTGTGGCGCTACTTATTCACCTATGGATCTAAAAAATGCAGTTTCGGCTATTTCCGGCGAAAAACCTATCGAAAAAGACTCGCTTCATTACTTTTTTAACTTGGGTGATTTTAGCGAAATGCTCACAGACTGGACGAAGGCGGGACACTTACAACCCGAGGTCAGCAACAAAATGGCTGAATGGTTGGAAAGTGGCTTACATGAATGGGATATTTCTCGAGATGCACCTTATTTTGGCTTTGAAATACCCGATGCACCCGGCAAATATTTTTATGTATGGCTGGATGCTCCTATTGGCTACATGGCCAGCTTTAAGGCACTTTGCTCTAAAAAAGACTTGGATTTTGATGAGTTTTGGCGGCAGGAAAGCAAGACCGAGCTTTACCACTTCATAGGCAAGGATATTATTTATTTCCACGCTCTGTTCTGGCCAGCTATGTTATACGGTGCAAATTTCCGTACACCCAGCGCCATTTATTCTCACGGATTCTTGACGGTAAACGGTGAGAAAATGTCGAAATCGCGTGGTACTTTTATTCAAGCCCGCACCTATCTTGATCATTTAAATCCTGAATATCTTCGCTATTACTTTGCTGCAAAACTGAGTGCCGGTGTCGATGATATCGATTTAAACTTTGACGATTTTACACAGCGCGTTAATGCCGACCTGGTAGGAAAAGTGGTCAACATTGCCAGTCGTTGTAGCGGATTCTTGCATAAGCGTTTTGACAATCTTTTATCTGATGAATGCGCAGAACCTGCCCTTTTTCAACTGTTTATCGACAGCAACACTGATATTGCTGATTTTTACGAAAAACGCGAATTTGGTAAAGCCATGCGCGAAATCATGGCACTAGCCGATAAAGCCAATCAATATATTGATGAGAAAAAACCTTGGTTAATTGCTAAGGAAGAGGGGCGCGATAAAGAGCTCAACGCTGTATGCAGTATGGGCTTAAACCTGTTTAGGCTATTGGTAGTTTATTTGCAACCAGTCATACCCAGCTTAGCAAATAATGCCGCTCATTTTCTTAACATCGACCCGCAACCCTGGCCAAGCCAAGCACAACCGTTGCTTAACCATAAAATAAATGCATTTGTGCCATTAATGACGCGAATCGAAGCCGATAAAATTGCAGCTATTATTGAGGCATCAAAACAAAATCTAGAAAAATCTGCACCTGTCACAACAGTATCGAAATCAACAGAAGATAAAACACTAGCCACGGCAAACTTACAAGCTATAGAACCTATTGCTGAAGCTATCGAAATTGAAGATTTCACCAAAATCGATTTACGCATTGCTCGCATCATCAAAGCAGAAGCAGTGCCAAATGCGGAAAAATTGCTACAATTAACCGTCGATATTGGCAATGAAACCCGCAATATTTTTGCTGGGATTAAATCGGCTTATACACCTGAGGAGTTGGAAGGAAAGTTCACAGTGGTAGTCGCTAATCTTAAACCTCGCAAAATGCGCTTCGGTACGTCTGAGGGTATGGTATTAGCTGCGGGGCCAGGTGGCAAAGATTTATGGGTATTATCACCCGATGAAGGCGCCCAAGCTGGCATGCGCGTTAAGTAGAGTCCATTAATACCTGATCCAAAACCCTATGAATTTGACTCGTTTCGAAATAATTGAAAATACGCGTAATGCATGGCTAGACAACTATTTAATTATCGTTTTATCTCTTTCACTATTAGGATTTCTATCTTTTCGTGGCTGTACAAATGCGGGTTTGTTTCTGCTGTTATTACCCGCACTGACCGAATTTAAAACCACTATTAATGATGCTCAATTAAAAGGTCGTCTCCGCTTAATCTACTCCATCATACTTGTACTTGCTCTACCCTTTTTTGCCGTATTGATTAGCCAATCACTCCGACATGATTGGCATATAAAAGCCCTAGATGCACCAGCTCGTATGCTTTTATCCATACCAGTCCTGTTTTATTTTAGTTACAAACAAGTCAACTTCAGCAAACTCATCGAATACTTAACTGCACCATCACTTTTGATATTGGTCGTTGTCATTTTGATGCATCCAGAAATAAGTGCTAACTGGAGTGGGCGATTTGCCACAAAAGCGGTTGATCCTACTCAATTAGGCACATATGCACTCGTTCTCACAGCCTTTTGCTTGTTTAGCATTGATAACTCCACACTGACAAAACCCAAATTACTGACATTGCAGATGACCGGTTTACTGGCTGGATTATTTATACTGACCGGCACAGGAACGCGTGGCAGTTGGTTGGTTATCCCCTTTTTATTACTGAGCTGGGCAAAACTGAAGGCCACTAGGTTGCCACCACTGACCTTAACCTTACTTGTGTTACTTTTTGTGTTCGGTTTAGTGCTAATCGGTTTTTTACAACCTAAAACTCTGCAAAGATTATTAAGTGGTTACACTGAATTCGTAGCATGGTTGGATAACACAAATCGTGAAACATCTACCGGATTCCGACTAACGATGTGGCAAATGTCCTGGGAGCTTTTCAAACATAATCCTCTGTATGGTTATGGTGATGGCAATTTTGGAGCCTATTTAAACGAAAACTGGATTTTATCCATATCCAGCCCGGAAACCCGCGAGATTATCTTATTAAACGGTCCACATAACGAGTTATTAGCCAATTTATTACGCTCTGGCATTTTGGGCGGAATTTCTGTATTGGGATTGTTTCTGTTAACACTTAGATTCTTTTGGAAAAACAAAGATAATGTGCAATCGTGCCAAGCTAGTCATTACGGAATCGCTTTTATCATTTGCTTGTTGTTTTGTAGTATTAGTAGTGAAGTATTAACCATGAAATACACAGCTACTTTTTACGGATTAATCATTGCCGGATTAACTGCACAAATTATCTGCGCGAACAAGTGAACCGAGAATAGCAATCAGTAAAATTAAATATATGACTAATTTTCTCACCGCTAAAATTAGGTTTTTTTCTCTGGGTAAAGTTACCCGTATTTTAACGCCCAACTAATGAATCCACTTAAATATAGCGTTACGTTTGCTTGTTACAATCAAATCGACTACACCCGCCAATGTATAGAAAGTATGCTTAAACATGGTTTTGATTTAAGCCGACTGATTGTTGTTGATAATGGCTCAAAGGATGACACTCGGGAATATTTACAAACCCTACCGCTGGGTGGTCGCATTTTTAATCGTTCAAACTTGGGTTGTGGCGTTGCATGGAATCAAGGAGCATTAGCATTACAATCGGAATGGACTATCATCATGAATAACGATGTACTGGTTTCTGCAAATTGGCTGGAAAATTTGATTAATACGGCCGAACTGAACCAAATTAAAATCATTTCTCCTTCACTAATAGAAGGTAGCTTAGATTACGATTTTGATGCTTTTGCCGATCTAGCTACGCTTAAAATGCAACATGCTCTGCGTTCAGGCGCGCGTCATGCGGTTTGTCTAGCTGTCCATCATTCCGTGTGGGAAGAAATTGGTTATTTTCAACCCATTCCAAAATTATTGGGCTATGAAGATACACTGTTTTTTCATGAAGCAGAAAAAGCGGGTATTCGTTGTGCTATCACTGGGGCATCTTGGTTGCATCATTACGGCTCCATTACCCAATCAGCAATGAAACAGGAACGAGGCTTGTCTGAAAAACAGGGTTTAGGCTATCGTTATAATTATCGACTGTTACAACAAAGCTGGCTTGAGCGTAAGCTCAAAAAAATACACAATAAAAATCAGCTAAAACAATGGAAAGATCAGGAATTAGCACAATTTGGAATGACAATGCATGGCACTCGTTTAAATAACAGTTTTATTTGGCAATAAACTTAATGCTGCCGTTTTATCCTGTCTAAGTTTTACACATAAACCATTATTAGTGACCAGAATATCGGCATAGCGGTTTTAAGTGCGGTTGTCATAGATTTTTTGTATTGAATTCAATCCTATGTTTGCTGTTAGTCTAAAACGTATAAGCCAGAATTCAGACTTGCTAAAATTTGACTCAGCGCATATAAAACACATTCAGTCTTTAGTAAACAAATTAATTTTAAATGAACGCGTTAATTTCGGTAGTCGTCACCACCTATAATTGGCCACTGGCACTGACCGCCTGCCTTAATAGCCTGCTAGCTCAAAAGGATCAACAATTTGAAATTATAATTGCAGATGATGGCTCCAATACTAGCACGCAGCACTTAATTGCGGACTTTATCAAAACCAGTCCCATTCCTATTCTGCATGCCTTTCATGCTGACATAGGCTTCCGAGCAGGGACTATTCGTAATAAAGCGGTAGCTATGAGTAATGGTAGCTACATAGTGTTTTTAGATGGTGATTGCGTGGTTTTCCCCCACTTCATCTCTCGGCATCGTAGAATATCTGAACAGGGACATTTCGTACCAGGTAACCGTATTTTATTAAGTGAATCCTATACTTCACTGGCATTAAAGCATCAAATTCCTTTGTATCAAAAATCTATCAGTTTTTTCATTCAACAACGATTGAAAGGCCATCTTAATCGAATATTACCGTTGGTATACCTACCATTTAATAATCTTCGTTATCAACGCCCTCAAAATTGGCAAAAAGCCATGACTTGCAACTTGGGCATCTGGAAACAGGATTTCCTATCTATAAACGGTTTTGACGAGTTATTTCAAGGTTGGGGTTATGAAGACTCTGATCTGGTTATTCGTCTGATTCATTTAGGTATAAAACGTAAAGACGGTCGATTTGCGCTACCGGTTTTACATCTGTGGCATACACAAAATGATAGAAGTCAACACGATGCAAATTATAATAGACTCATGGAGAGACTTGCAGATGCGACAGTAATTTATGCTCAATTAGGTGTAGAACAGTATCTATAAGCTGCTAACTACTCATGTTTTGGTTATGTTTGATGGTTGACTTCCCCACTTTTATTGGCCACTCCAAGTCATAACAGGTACAGTGGAAATACTGTTTGCGGGAGCCCCATCTATCAATTTACGACTAACGGCCACATACACTAAGGTTTTATGCTTTTCATCCCAAAGACGCATGACATTGGTTTCTTTAAAAAGTAAAGAGGTACTCTCGGAAAACACTGCTTCATCTTTTGGCAAATTAGCAGGCACTGTAATAGGACCGGTTTGCCGACATGCCAAAGAAAACTGAGAAGGATCTTGCGCCAAACCTAATGAACCCGAAATACCTCCGGTTTTAGCCTGACTAACATGACAAGTGACGCCAGCAATTTTAGGATCAGAAAAGGCTTCTACACAAACCTGATGATTGGCTCCTATTAATTTCCACGCGGTGGTAATACAACCAACCGTTTCAGCACTTACATTGGCTGAAACTAGAAACAACAAGCAAATTTTAATTAATTTTTTCATTTAGCCATCCTCTATATAAAACAAATAATATGTTTTATTCTGCACTAGTTCAAGTTAATTCCTAACACTAACTTAACTTATATGCCTTGGATGCTTTAAAATAGACACAGAGGTCAATATGAAATTAAAAATTCAAACTAAAATACTTAATTCTAAAATCGGTACCGATTTTCCATTACCTGTTTTTGCAACTGATGGCTCTGCCGGAATGGACCTCAGAGCGTGCATTGATAGTGCTATCACCATTCCAGCGGGTGAAACCGTAATGATAGCAACTGGAATTGCAATTTATATTGCCGACCCAGGCATAATGGCCGTTCTGGCACCTAGAAGCGGCTTGTCATTTAAACACGCCATAGGTTTAAAAAATTTTATTGGCATCGTAGACTCTGATTATCAAAATGAAATTTGTATTGCCGTTTGGAATCATGGAACACAGGCTTACACCATTCAACCTGGAGATCGTATTTGTCAGATGATGTTTGTGCCTGTCATACAACCCAGCCTAGAAATCGTTACTGAATTCAGCGATGAATCGCAACGAGGACTTGGGGGATGGGGGCATTCTGGAATCCAATAAAATTAAACGTCCACCCATAACACACAGGCTTAACTCATGAGTCGTTTTTTCAGCGTTATAGCCATATTGTCTGCATTCATGGTTTTGCTGGCAGGTGCAGGTAGTTATTGGCTTTCAGAAATAAAAGTCAGGAATAGTGAAATAGCACTAACCACGGTAAAAGCCCAAGGACTGGCAAACAACTTGGGATTACAGTTGGATACGCTCCAGCAAAGTGTTAATGGTATAGCGCATATACCGGAGGTTATTGCTGCTTTAAATACTGCCGACCCCGTCACGCTTAATAATGTAGCAAAAAAATTACAAGTTTTAATACCTGGTGCCTTAAAAGTTAGATTACTATTGCCATCTACAAACGAAATCGATACTACCCAAACTCCTCATATGGGTTTTGGTGATTTGGAAATGGTACAGGCCACACTGAAAAGCAAACAAAAACCCGTCATTCAAGGTGAAGGTGAACATCGACATTTGGCACTGACTAGCCTTGTTAACATGAATGACCACATTATTGGTGTCGTTTTAGTCAGTTTTAAAACAGATATTCTCAATCAGGCCGTACAAAGTAGCAATTTTGGTGAAAGTTATGCTGAAATTATGCAAGATCAAATCATTTTGGCAACCAATGGCGATGCAGCGGCCAAACAGAGTGCTCCCGGTTCATTGTCGTTTGAAAATGGTCGCTGGATTATCAACTTCTGGGCAAAAACCAAACCTGATTTCAATGAGCTTATTTTAATAACCAGTATTACAATAATTCCAATATTGCTGACATGCCTGATATTTTTTATCGGTTATAGAAAATTAGCTGAGTTAATGCTGCAAGACCAACAATTCATAGTAAAAGCAATTAAAGATATTCTAACTGACAAAAACCTGGGTAACTATCCAATCCAGTTAGCTGAAATGAAGCCGATTATTGTAAATATTTTGCAATTCAAACGTGCACTGCAAGATAAAAATCCAATTATAAATCAAAATCAGGACATATTAGATGATGGCTATGATGTGCGTTTTCTTGAAGGAAAACCACTCAAAACCAATAGAATGATATCACCCAGCAAAAAGAACAAGTCAATTTCACCGCATGTTAAAACTGAAAAACCAGAAACCTCTCAGTTTGCGAATATCTTTCGCTGTTACGATATACGCGGCATCGTCGGAAAAGAGTTAACTGAAGAAGTAGTCACGAATATTGGCAGAGCAGTAGCCAGTGAAGCAAAAGAGCAGGGTATTAATTCTATTGTCATTGGTCGTGATGGCAGGCTATCCAGCCCTGATTTAGCAGCCGCTTTAATCTCGGGCATTTGCGCATCTGGTTGTAATGTTGAAGACATAGGATTAGTGCCTACGCCGTTATTATATTTTGTCGCTCATCATAAAGACGGACGTAGCGGCATTATGATTACCGGTAGCCATAATCCATCTGAATACAATGGCTTAAAAATTGTTTTAAACAATGAAACATTAGCTGAAGGCCGTATACAAGCCATTAAACAACGTATCGAATCTCGAAATTTCAATCATGACGAACCGGGTTCCAGTATGCTGAGCAACTCATTTGTTGACGAATACATTGGCACCATCTGCGAAGACATTCGAATTTCCAAACCCATAAAAGTGGTAGTAGACTGTGGCAATGGCGCTGCCAGCGAATTAGCACCCAAACTACTCAAAGCATTAGGTTGCGAAGTGATAGAGCTGTTTTGCACGATTGATGGCGAATTTCCTAATCATCATCCAGATCCTAGTAAAGCTGAAAATATGGCGGATTTGATCACAACCGTCAAACAAGAAGCAGCTGATATTGGCATTGCTTTCGATGGCGATGGTGATCGACTGGGAATAGTTGATTCAGAAGGAAAAATAATCTGGCCGGATAGACAAATGATGGTGTTTGCCCGCAATGTTTTGAGCAGAAAACCAAGCGCAAAAATTCTTTACGATGTTAAATGCTCTAAACATTTAGATGATCAAATTCGTAAATTTGGTGGTCAGCCTATTATGTGGAAAACAGGCCATTCCTTATTAAAGGCCAAACTAAAAGAAACCGGGGCTGCATTAGCTGGGGAAATGAGTGGGCATATTTTCTTTAATGATCGCTGGCTTGGCTTTGATGATGCTTTGTATGCTGCTGCGCGAATGATAGAAATTGTTGCTGAAGACTCCCGCTCGAGCGCCGAACTATTTGCCGAATATCCAGATAGTATAAATACCCCCGAATTGAATATACCCATGGAAGAAGGTGAAAACGTTGGCTTTATTGAACAGATGTGTAAACGCATTAACTTTAAAGATGGCAAAATTATTACAATAGACGGCCTAAGGGTGGAATTTTCTGATGGCTGGGGATTGGTACGTTCGTCAAATACCACGCCTTCTATTGTTGTGCGCTTCGAAGCAGACAGTAAAATAGCCATGAATCGTATTCAAAGAAAATTTAAATTCCTAATGTTACAAATTAAACCCGACCTTTCTTTGCCCTTTTAAAGTAGACCATGATTAAAGAAAAAAATGCTCATCAGATAGCCCATGTTCTTATCGAAGCACTTCCCTACATTCAAAAGTTTAAAAATAAAACTGTTGTAATCAAATTTGGCGGAAATGCCATGATTGATGAAGCCTTAAAACAAAGTTTTGCTCGCGATATTGTATTAATGAAGCTGGTGGGCATCAATCCTATCGTTGTGCATGGCGGAGGTCCACAAATTGGTAATTTATTGCAAAAACTAGGCAAAACCTCGGAATTCATCGACGGCATGCGGGTAACCGATAGCGAAACGATGGACGTAGTGGAAATGGTTCTGGGCGGATTGGTTAACAAAGAAATTGTTAATATGATTAATATGCAAGGGGGTAAAGCGGTAGGGTTAACCGGTAAAGATGGTAACTTTATCCATGCCAGAAAAATCAATATGACCAAAGCAGGTGTATCTATTGATGACGCTCCAGAGATAATCGATCTGGGGCATGTTGGAGAAGTCAGCAGCATTGATCCTGCTGTAGTAGAAATGTTAGGTAACAGCGATTTTATTCCAGTCATCGCCCCCATTGGCGTAGGCAAAGATGGTTTTTCTTACAATATCAATGCCGATTTAGTAGCAGGCAAAGTGGCAGAAGTTTTAAAAGCTGAAAAACTCATTTTATTAACCAATATTCCAGGCATTCTGGATAAACAAGGCCAACTACTGACCGGTTTATCATTAACCGATATTGATGATCTGATTGCGGATGGCACTATTTCCGGCGGCATGATTCCAAAAACTCGCTGCGGCACTGATGCATTAAAAGGCGGGGTTAAAAGCGTACACATCATTGATGGCAGAGTAGACCATGCAGTACTCCTTGAGTTGTTTACAGATCAAGGTGTGGGAACCTTATTAGTGCGGCGCTAGCATAGACTGAATAAAAGGAGAAAACTCTTCGCGTATCGATTGTACTTGATGACTACTGCACAGCTCTTTGCCTAATGAAGAATTTCTACAGCGTACATCAAGAAATATTTGCATTTGCCCTTCAATCTGGTTCAGTTTGGAAACGGATAAACTCAAATCATCATCTTTTACTGGCGATGCACGCATTATAAGACTTTCATTTTCTACATCAGCTGGCGTTGTGGAATAACGAGCAACAAATACGCCAGCAATTTTCCAAGCTTGTTCACATTGCATGGTATTTTTACAAACATATAAACCTAAATCACTGGTTATATTATTTTCATCTTGCTTTTTATCGACCACTTTTGACTTAGCGATCTGTACAAGGAACTTGTAACGCTCCATATCCGCTTTAAAAGATTGCTCGGTATTTTGCCGATTCCTGATATGTTGCTTAAGTTCTTGCTCAGTGTCAGCTAACAATTTTTTACTACTTTCTATTTCAGCTAATAATTTGTCTGGTACTTTTTGATTATTTCGCTCAAACTCAGCAGCTGTTTGGTGTTGTTGAGCCAATTGTTGGGTAAATCGCTGCACATTACTTTCAATGGCTTTTTGCTGGACATCCAGAGTACCCAGTTTATTGACCATAGCGTTCTGAATTTCTTCTACGCTGTGAAAAGAACTCAGTAGATTTTTATCATTTGCCGCTTGTTTAGCGATAATTTTATCCTGCTCCTGACGAAGTAATTCCAGTTTCTTTTGCATTTTTAATTGCTCAGGATTTTTGGCTTTTTCTAGCACCTCAACTACCCCGGCTTTTTCGTTTAGTATTTCTCGATGTAGCTTAACCTGTTCGACCAAGACATGGTCTGAATAATAAACGTTACCGTCTTCATCAACCAATTTATACATTTTTTTTGCCAACGCAGTCTGCCAGGTTAGCAAAAGCGCTAAACTAATAAACATTACCTTTTTAATATTAGCTGCCATTGTGTCTTACTAAAACCAGTAAACTAGCTCAACAAGCTAGCGAGTTGCTGTAATGGTGGCAAAATCATCATTTTAGCCAAATGTAAAACAACCAAAGCCACCAGTGGTGATAAATCTATACCCCCTAAATCAGGCAATACCTTTCGACAAATGTTTAATAACGGATCAGTCAGACTATACAAAATTGACGCAACTGAATTGTAATTTCCGGGCGCAAACCAACTCAACAGAGCACCCGCGAAAATGGCATAAACATAGATATCCAACAAAATTTTCAGCAGATCGGTAAACGATAATAAAGTCAACGCCACAAAACTGATACCGACTCCTTTAAGAGCAAGTATTGAAAAATTCGCCAACATCTGTAGCAATAAGGCCAACAATAATGAAGAGCTATCCACTCTACCTATTGCCGGTACAAAACGACGTAATATGCGTAGCGGCGGATGAGTTATCTTAACTAAAAACTGGGAGACAGGATTATAAAAATCAGCGCGTATGGTTTGCAACAAAAAGCGTAATAACACCGCCAAAATATACAATGAAAACAGGGTATCGATTAGAAATACTACCGGATCGGTCATATAATTACTGCCCATTTAATTGTCTCCAAGTTGTTTTGACATTTCAATCGAACGTATTCTGGCAGCATGTAAGGCTTTGCTGACTATCCCCGTGAAATCATTTTGTTGAAACGTTTCTATGGCTTTTTGCGTAGTCCCACCCGGTGAAGTAACACGTTCACGTAAAAGTGTAGGTGATTCTGTAGATTCCAAGGCAATTTTAGCAGCCCCTAAAGCTGTTTGCTGAATCAAAAGACGAGCGGTACGTTCATCCAAACCCATATCCAGCGCAGCTTTTTCCATGGCTTCCATCAATAGAAAAAAATACGCAGGTCCACTACCTGAAACAGCGGTAACCGCATCTAACTGTGTTTCATCTTCAACCCACAATGCCAAACCTACTGAGCGCAAAATATTTTCCGCCAGATCTTTTTGTTCGTTATTTACATTTTGGTTAGCATGTAGAACTGTGGCACCGGTCAGCACCAATGCGGGAGTATTGGGCATACAACGCACGATGGCTACATCATCACCTAGCCATTGCGCTAAACTATACTGAGAAATACCCGCGGCAATTGAGACAATCAATACTTTTTTCTGCTGAGTTAACTGTGCAATTTGCCTTGCAACTTCATGAAGAACTTGCGGTTTAACCGCCAGTACAACCACCTCTACAGAAGCGATGACCACTTCGTTGCTAACAGTCGTATTAACTTGTAAATGCTCAGCATGAGATTTTAAGGTTGCTTCATTAGTATCTGAAACCCAAATTTTCTGTGGCGAATAACCACTGGCGATCAAGCCACTGATGAGACTGGTGGCCATATTGCCACCTCCAATAAATCCTATAGATCTTGTTTTCATATCTGACTGAATTTTAGTTGTATCATTAATTTAACTAACATTTTTTTCATATCTTCATTACTCTTCAACTAGTTAAGCATCTCGCTAATTACTTTGGCTACCTGCTAAATGTTTAGGTCTGACACCTAATAGCCATAAAGCAAATAAATAAATTAAGAGCGCTAAACCGATGACTAATAATAAAGCCAAACTACGTTGAGATGCTTTCCAGTATAGCCATAAATCAGAATCGACAAAATAATACAAAAATCCCGACATCAGCATCGACGCCAATCCCACCTGCCCGATAAACTGCCACCACTTCTGGCAAGGCTGATAGACTTTATGTTTGAGCAATGCCCACAATAATAGCGCCGCATTCAAATAAGCAGATAATGTTGTGGCTAAAGCGGGACCTGCATGTGCCAATGGCAATATCAACACCGCATTCAACACCACATTTGCCAGCATCGAATACATTCCAAAACGCACCGGAGTAGCCGTATCTTGGCGTGAAGTAAAGCCCGGCACCAAAACTTTGATTAAAATAAACGCCAATAACCCCAAAGAAAACACCATTAAGCTTTTACTGGCCATTAGCACATCATTAACCCCGAATTCATTATATTGGAATAATGTCGAAAGCAAAGGTTCCGATAAAAACGTTAATCCCAAAGTAGCGGGTAATCCTACCAATAATACTAATTTCAACCCCCAATCCAACGATTTTGAAAAGGCCTCCACATCATTAGCCGCATGATTTTCCGCTAAATGAGGCAAAATAACTGTTGAAACAGCAACACCGAAGATGCCTAACGGAAACTCGACCAGACGATCAGAATAATAGAGCCAAGACACACTACCAGAAACCAGAAAAGAGGCAAATAAGGTATCAACCAATAAATTAATTTGCACTACTGACACACCAAAAATAGCGGGCAGCATGAGACCTATCATGCGTTTAACGTCAGGATCATTAAATCCCAAACTTAACTTTGGCAACAAGCCTAATTGATACAAAGCAGGAAGCTGAAATACCAATTGCACTACACCCGCAGCAAAAACTCCCCAGGCTAACGCTAAAATGGGTTCAGCCATTAAAGGCGAAATCCACACAGCGGCTACTATCATACTGATATTGAGAAATACAGGGGTAATCGCTGGCACTGCAAATTTACCTTGTGCATTTAAAATACCGCCAGCAAATGCGGTCAGGGAAATAAATAGTAGATAGGGAAAAGTGATCTGTAGCATCTGCACTGCCAGTTCATATTGGCCACTTTCCCAAAAAAAACCGGGTGCAAAGAGCAAAATTAAAACTGGCGCGGCAACAATACCGATTATACTTAACAATAATTGTACCAGTGACAACGTACCGGCAACTTTTGAAATAAAAAGTTTGAGTTGTGAAGGACTTCCTTTCGCTTGATATTCAGCCAACAAAGGAACGAAAGCATGGGCAAAAGCCCCTTCAGCAAACAGACGTCGTAGAAAATTAGGTATTTTAAACGCGACAAAAAACGCATCAGTTGCTGAACTCACTCCAAAGATATTGGCAAACAACATATCCCGCACAAAACCCATGATACGTGAAATCATAGTCATACTACCAACAATAGCAGACGATTTGAAAAGTTGCTTAGTCAAGATAACCTTTTAGTGCAGATTTGATTTAAAAGTTGACAATCATAGCATCTAAAATCATAATAGGACGTTTATAAATTACTCAAATCAACTGATAGACTATGGCTAATTCACCACAAGCTAAAAAAAGAGCACGTCAGGCAGAGAACAGCCGTATTCGCAATGCCGGACAGCGTAGCAACTTGCGCACTTTCATTAAAAAAGTGCTTGCAGCTGTAAGAGCAGGCGACAAAGAGCAAGCTCAAGCCGCATTTAAAACAGCTGTGCCAATTATTGACTCTGCTGTAAACAAAGGCATCATCCACAAAAACAAAGCAGCTCGCAGCAAAAGCAGATTAAATACCAGACTTCGCGCAATGGCTTAATCTTTCTTGCTTGAACGCGTTATTATTTAGTCTTACTCAGTTTAATAAAGCAGCTTCTGCAAAACTGATAGCTTAGTTAAGCTAAATAATCACCTCAATGCTTTAAAAGGCTGACGTAGTAAAAGCTACATCAGCCTTTTTTTATGCTCTCTTACATTAAAACAAAAATCAGGCAGCAGTTTCAATACCCGTAAAAATTAATGAACAATTCATCCATTGTTATGCGTGACCTTAAGGTACTTTGGCATCCATGCAGCCAAATGAAAGACTATGCGCTACACTCCAACTCGCAAGACACTTTACCATTAATTCCTATAAAATCTGCTAACGGCGTCTGGTTGGAAGATTTTGAGGGAAAACGCTATTTGGATGCAATTAGCTCCTGGTGGGTCAACTTATTAGGGCATACCAACCCCATCATCAATCAGGCTATTAAAGATCAACTAGAAACACTGGAGCATGTCATGCTGGGTGGTCTTACTCATGAAACAGCCGTTTCCCTAGCTGAAAAACTGGTAAGCATTACCCCGCCAGGCCTGGATAAATGTTTTTACGCTGACAACGGCTCATCCGCCATTGAAGTTGCTCTAAAAATGAGCTTTCACTACTGGCAAAATCAAGGACAAATACAAAAAACAAAATTTATTACTCTTGAAAACAGCTATCACGGCGAAACATTAGGCGCATTGGCAGTTGGCGATGTAGCCTTATACAAAAATACATATGCACCACTATTAATGGAAACCATCACGGTTCCTGGCCCAGACTGTTATTTTCGCCAAGAAAACGAAAGCTGGGAAGACTATTCCATACGCCGTTTCGCGGTCATGGAAAAAACTCTGGAACAACACGCTGATTCCGTATGCGCAGTCATTATCGAACCATTGGTACAATGCGCAGGGAATATGCGCATGTATCACCCGGTTTATCTCAAGCTGCTTAAAAAAGCCTGCCTGCACTACAATGTTCATCTGATCGCCGATGAAATTGCGGTAGGCTTTGGTCGCACAGGAACCTTATTTGCTTGCGAACAGGGCAACATCACGCCCGATTTCATGTGTTTATCAAAAGGCTTAACGGGGGGTTATCTACCATTATCGGCAGTCATGACCACCGATGGAATCTATCAGGCTTTTTACGATGATTACCAAAAACTAACGGGTTTTTTACATTCTCACAGTTACACTGGTAACGCCCTAGCTTGTCGAGCCGCCTTAACCACTATCGAAATACTCCAGCAACAAAACGTAATTACAAACAATCAACAACTGGCAAACCTGATGTCAAATGCAACTGCCGAATTTGCATTACATCCCAATATTGCTGAAGTCAGACAAACCGGAATGATTGTTGCCATTGAGCTTATTAAAAACAAACAAAAACGTGAAGCTTATCCTTGGCAGCAGCGCCGTGGCTTAAAAGTCTATCAACATGCATTGAGCCAAGGTGTATTATTACGCCCTTTGGGAAATGTGATTTATTTTATGCCCCCTTATGTCATCAACGAATCGGAAATTGCTTTAATGGCTGAAGTGGCCTGGCAAGGCATACAACTTGCGGTACGTGAATAATGCGAGTATCAAGAGTCTATATTGATACCGCCTTAAATGTAGGACAAGATCTTGCACTTAATGAGGAAGCAAGCCATTATTTGCGTAGTGTTTTACGTCTAAAAGCTGAACAGAGCATCATTCTTTTTAACGGTACAGGGGGAGAGTTTGCTGGCAAACTCACTGAAGTGAGCCGTAAAAGCGTTAGAGTAAAAATTGAAAAACTCCTAGACCGCGATGTTGAATCACCGCTATCAGTACACATCGGAATGGGCATTTCCCGTGGCGATCGCATGGACTGGTCCATACAAAAAGCCGTGGAATTAGGTGTAAATCAATTAACCCCACTAATCACTGAACGTTGCGTTATAAAATTCAATGATGATAAAAAGCTTCAGCGCTGGCAGCATTGGCTGCATATTATTCAACACGCTACAGAACAATCTGGACGTACACGCATACCCGAACTTGGCCAAATATGCCCAATGGCAACATGGGCGCACCAGCAACAGGGCCTAAAGGTATTTCTCGATCCCTTTGCCGAACAAACTTTAACCCAATTACCTGAAAAAACTCAACAAATCACCTTACTTTCTGGACCCGAAGGGGGATTTAGCGATCATGAACGCAAACTAGCCTTAGCCGCTGGCTTTATTCCAGTAAGGCTTGGAGCCCGCATTTTAAGAACAGAAACAGCAATACTGACAGCTCTAGCCGCAGTACAAACCCTATGGGGAGACTTTAATTAATGCGCCCTATTGTCTTTTCTCTATTACCGCTTACTTTACTTTTAACCGTAATTACTGCTGCAAGTTTAATTAGCTACGGTTTGTTGCAATTTACCGGCGACATACAGCCTATAGAAAAAATCATCAGTAAAACCACTGAAGTTTTACTCATACTTAGCATTTTTCCACTCAAAAGAATTCTAAAATTAAGTTGGTTTGATCTTGGCTTCTCTGCAAATCGCATTTTTTTTAAACAATTTTTACAAGGCTTTTTACTATCATTAATCACCTTACTTCCTGTGCTTTTTAGCTTGTATGCACTCGATGTGCATATTTTTGACGATACACGCCAATGGACAGTGGGGAAAGTTACTGGAAAAGTAAGTCTGGCCTTTTTATTGGCGTTATTAATTGCTCTCTCTGAAGAAATTCTGTTTCGTGGCCTGCTATTAAGTGCCTTGCGACAACGATTCAGTATTTTTTTCGCTATTGCTATCAGCTCCCTTTATTACGCAGCATTACATTTTTTGAAAAGTAAAACCAGCATTCCCTTTACTGAGTTATCCATCAACAGTGGCTTTCAGTTAATGCTGGAAGCCTTTGGCAATTGGTTAAATCCAGCAATACTGAGCGCCTTACTCTCTTTATTTGTAGTCGGCGTATTTTTATCTACTATCAGAAGCCTCATACCGCAAAGCTTAGGACTGTGTATTGGCTGTCACTGTGGCTGGGTTTGGCAAATCAAAACCAGCAAAGATTTATTCAATGTTAATCCTCAATCTGATTACCTGTTCCTGGTTAGTAACTACGATGGTGTAGTAGGCCCTATGGTTAGCCTTTGGCTAAGTCTAGCCATAGTTGCTTTTATAGGGTTAAACAAACGATATTTTTGCAAAAAGGAAAAACATCTCTAAAAAACTTAGGATGACTATCCAGCACCTAAATCCAGCCGCATCGGCACCATCCCTGATAATTTAAACCCCTGCCTGGCATAAAACCTCTGCGCATCCTGATTAACCTGATCAGTTAAAAGTGTAATCCGCTGACAGCCCTGTTGTTTTGCGAATAATATTGCCGCCTCAAGCAACTGTGTTCCTAATCCATGATTACGCTCCACTTCAGAAACGACCATATCTTCCAACAATGCCACACGCCCGCCTAAAGCGGTAGATACTGTAAACAACAGATTGACCATTCCAACAATACTATTCTGCCGTTGCGCCAGCAAAATCACCCCTAATTCAGGATTAGCAATTATCTTAGCCAGACCAAGATTTTGTAGAAAATGATCTGGTGTAAATTCTGATTCTAAGCTAAATAAATCATGCAACAAATTACACAGAAAGGGTATGTCAATTAATTGCGCAGGTCTAATCATCAACATTTAATACATTCCTCTATAAATTTCTGTTTCGGTTTCAGTCCAGCTATGCAGTAAACTGTTAACCCTATATAGCATGATCATTTTTAAATACTGTCATTTATTATTGAAACATGCCGTAAAATTAACTCTGACAAATTAGCAAACAATACACACTTCTTATAGAGGCAGATTCGCATCTGCCAGCGAATAAATAATGACTCATCCACCTTACTTATCCAAAATAAGGAGTTTAGATTGACTTTCAACCACTTTTTTTGCCATTTTCTGTTCGCTAAGAAAATAACACTCACCAGTTCATCTTTCTAATTATTGGTATGAAACGTTATTACTGTAATTGTGGCAATGAAATTTTTTTCGAAAACACCTTGTGTAAAGGTTGTAACGGTAGCCTGGGATTTATTCCAGAACTACAATCTTTGGTGCGTCACGAATTTTATGACAATTATCGCCCCTGTCAACATCGTACATTGCTGAATTGTAATTGGTTAATTAAAAACACCGACATGAACCCACAATGCCTGTCCTGTCGGCTAACTCGAACGATTCCAAATTTAAGTATCAACCATAATTTGCAACGCTGGTCAAAATTAGAGGCCACTAAACGGCGTACATTTTACATGTTACTTCGCTTACAACTGCCAATACCTAATCGAGGTATTCAACAAGAACAAATGTTATTATTCGATTTTTTGGAGGACAAACGCAGTAATCGTTTTAGTAAGCTTGACATGGTTTTTACTGGCCATGCCAGCGGCCTTATTACCATAAATGTTGCAGAAGCCGATGATAGCTATCGCAGTGCAGCTCAACAAAAGATGCAAGAAGCTTATCGAACTTTACTAGGGCATTTTCGCCATGAAATGGGACATTTTTACTGGTTACACTTTCAAAATAACAGTACCGGCAAGGCTGATTTAGACCATTTCCGGCAATTATTTGGTGACGAACGCCAAGATTATCAAGCAAATTTAAAATATTTTTATCGACATGGCGCTCCTTGCAACTGGCAAGACCACTATATCAGTGCTTATGCAAGCGCACACCCTTTAGAAGACTGGGCCGAATGCTGGACTCATTACCTGCATATTATTGAGACTTTAGAAACAGCAGCAGCCTTTGGATTAAGTACTACTGATCCTACTACCGACAGTTTTACTGATTGCCTTGCAGTATGGATGCAATTTTCAGTGGTGTTGAACAGCTTAAATCGTAGCATGGGTATTAGCGATCCTTACCCTTTTGTAATTAATACAACTGTGGAAAACAAATTACATTTTATTGCGGATTGGATAAAAAAAGCATTCCCAAATAAATTAAGCTCTAATTGATTGACTTAGCAAGTCATATCCCCCAATACGAGCGGCATACACCACCACTCCAATTTAGATTAATTTTGCACATCAGAGCTGACTAGGTATTGGCGTGCAGACAGAAATTACATTAGTCAGATTTCACTGCCGAAATAACAAATTTTGAGCTATAAAACAGATAAAATATAACAAAAATCTATAGCAATAGGTAAAATTAGCATTATATTTTTTAATTGGTAATTTTAACCTTGACTCCAATACCTGTAACCACAAAATCCATATCCCATGCAGTAGAGCTATTAAAAATAGGTCGTTTGGTGGCTTTTCCAACTGAAACAGTTTATGGCTTGGGTGCAGACGCATCGAATCCAGATGCTGTTGCAAAAATTTTTGCGGCCAAAGGCCGACCTATAGATCATCCAGTCATAGTCCATCTTGCTCGTGCAGCACAAATTTATGACTGGGCAGAATCGGTGCCGGATACGGCATTAATTCTTGCAGAAGCTTTCTGGCCAGGACCTTTAACCATAATTCTTAACAAAAATGCCCAAGTATCTTTAGCAGTCACTGGAGGTCAGAATACCGTCGCTTTACGCATACCTGCCAATCCAGTTGCCTTACAATTGCTGGAAGCTTTTGGCAATGGCATAGCGGCTCCCTCTGCAAACCGATTTGGGCATATCAGCCCAACTCAAGCGGGTCATGTTGCAGAAGAATTAGGTGATAGCGTTGATTGCATTCTGGACGGAGGACCGTGTAGCGTTGGCGTCGAATCGACGATCATCGATTTAACCGACACACATCCAACCCTACTCCGGCCAGGCAGAATTACGCGTAGCCAGCTAAAAAACGTTTTGCATACTGAAATTCGCTTATCCAGTCAAAACAAGATACGTGCACCTGGATTGCTTGCGGTTCACTACGCACCGCATACCATGGCTTTACTTTGCCCAGCGGAAACATTAATTGCCATGGTTGACGAAATGTGTTCCAAAGGCAAAAATATTGGCATTTTAGCTTTTAGCGATGTGATTGCTGCCCTTCCATGCCCTCACCTGATACAGCTACCGGAATGCGCAGAACATTACGAAACTGCGCTCTACAGTGCGTTAAGAGAGTTGGATAATCTTCAGTTGGATACGATTTTGATTGAACAACCACCCGATCATGAAGCTTGGGCTGCGGTTAATGACAGGCTAAACAAGGCTACCGTTTAATATGACAGATGAAGAGTGGATGCAACACGCTATTCGCTTGGCTCAAGAAGCTGAATTACAAGGAGAAGTACCAGTCGGCGCACTAATAGTTTATGCAGAACAATGTATTGCAGAAGGTTGGAATCAATCGATTCAGAACCATGACCCAAGTGCACATGCCGAAATTGTAGCGCTTAGAAAAGCAGGACACTACTTACAAAATTACCGACAACCCCATACAACCTTGTATGTGACTCTGGAACCCTGTGTTATGTGCATGGGAGCCATTGCACAGGCACGTGTTCAACGCTTGGTCTTTGGTGCTTTTGACCCCAAACGGGGCGCAGTATGTAGTGCCATGCAATTGAGTAAGGCTTCATTCCTAAATCATCATATTGATTGGACTGGTGGCATACAGGAACAAGCTTGCTCTGAAATTCTTACCGATTTTTTTAAAGCCAAACGAAAACACAAGAGTTGCGAATGCCATTAATAAATACGAATTTATAACTCAAGCGCGATCTCCAAAACGAGCATCAGCACTTGATCTGGTTTAGACAGCTCATCAGTTTTAACTAAAACACCACTTTACCAGATCTATTTGACCTAACGCCACGCTGAAAAACTGTCACCCAAAAACCCAAATTATTGCTATTTACGTAATCTTTTATAGGCATTTATCAAGCCGTTAGTAGAACTATCATGACTGCTAATAGTGTCTTCGTTCTTTAATTCCGGCAAAATGGCTTTAGCCAAAACTTTACCTAACTCCACACCCATTTGATCAAAAGAATTGATATTCCAGATAACACCTTGTACAAAAATTTTATGTTCGTAAAAAGCAATCAGAGTACCTAAAGTTCTTGGCGTCAGCTTCTTGAACAAAAATGAATTGGAAGGCTTGTTACCTTCAAAAATTTTTGAGGCAATCAATGCATCATCGAGATTAGGTTCATGACTTAAATCAATCCGCACTTCTTCCTCAGTTTTGCCACGCATCAAAGCTTCAGCTTGTGCCAAAAAATTGGATATCAAAATATCATGATGTCCGGGCAAATCATAATGACTTTGGGCTGCCGCCAAAAAGTCACCAGGAATTAATTTTGTACCCTGATGAATTAATTGAAAAAAAGCGTGCTGCCCATTCGTCCCTGGCTGCCCCCAGATGATGGGGCCCGTATTATAATCAACTTTCTCACCACTAATGGTTGCACTTTTTCCATTACTTTCCATATCACCTTGCTGAAAATAATCTGCAAAGTATTGTAAAGACTGCGCATAGGGTAAAATGGCATAGGTTTCGGCTTCGAAGAAATTGTTATACCAAATACCTAACAAGCCCATTATCACGGGTATATTTTGAGTGAAAGGTGTATACCGAAAATGTTCATCCGCTAAATGAGCACCCATTAATAATTCTTCAAAATTATCCATGCCGATGTATAAAGCAATAGACATCCCCACTACCGACCATAAAGAGTAGCGTCCACCCACCCAATCCCAAAATTCAAACATATTTTCAGGATCGATACCAAACTCGCGTACTTTTTCCACATTAGTAGAGATCGCCACAAAATGCTTCGAGATATGTGCGACATCCCCCGCGGCCTCCAAAAACCAGTTACGTGCTGAGTGAGCATTAGTCATGGTTTCTTGAGTAACAAAAGTTTTTGAAGAAATCAAAAACAAGGTCGTTTCAGGATTTAATGGTTTAAGCGTTTCAACTATATCTGTTTGATCGACATTCGAGACAAAATGCGCTTTCAGGGCATCTTTACCATAGGGTTTTAGGGCAGTATCCACCATCTTAGGCCCCAAATCAGAACCACCTATACCAATATTGACAACATCGGTAATTGCTTTCCCGGTGTAACCCGTCCATTCACCTGATCGAACCTGCTCAGTGAACACCCGCATTTTACCGAGTACTTTATTAATTTCGGGCATGACATCCTTACCGCGAAAGTAAACTGGCTTATTGCTTCGATTACGCAAGGCAGTATGCAGTACTGCGCGCTTTTCGGTGGTATTAATGATAGAACCGGAAAACATAGCTTCGGTCTTTTCACTTAGTTGTGCGCGTTCAGCCAAGTTAATCAATAAAGGCAAAGTTTCATGACTGATTAGATTTTTGGAAAAATCGAAAATTAGATCATCAAATGTAAGGGAAAATTTTGCAAAACGTTGCGGATCATTATCAAACGCTTCTTTTATACAATATTTTCTGGCAATTTCTTGATGATGTTGTTTAACGGCGTTCCACTCTATGGAATTGATTAATTTGGACATAATTTTAGTTATAACTGGAAAATGTCTTCAGAAATTCTGAAAAATGACTATGCTTCTGGCAAAAACCACTACACCATTATATGTATTGTAGAGTACCGAAGCCAAAAAATTTAAATTCATTATCATTGATCCCTTGATTGTCAAGCTGATAACAATATCAGTATTCTCTTTATTTGGTTGTGGTGATGTGCTAGAGTTAAGACTTGTTTTAGCCTTATTTCGAAGTATACTGAAGCTATAGCAGAAACAAAGCTTTTTACTAAGTGTATGAAAATAATAATAAATAAGTATTTTTAAGGGGGATGGTTCATGAGAAAAACACACATTTTAAAAAATAGTTTATTGGGTTTATTGGCACTACTTTTTTCAACGGCACTATGGGCTCATGGTGGTGCAGCTGGAACCGACACTGATCAATGTAAATTTGAATTGGAAAAAGATCACTGGCTCCATTACACTGCATACGAACCGAAAGCTTATCCGGCAGAAGAATTTTGCGGTAATTTACCTGATTTAAATACCTTAATTCAATTAGTATTTGACTATCAGGATCAACGCTATCGTAATATGGCAATTGAATTTGAAGTCACCAAAGAACCTGAAGGTAAGCGTGTTTTCTTTGAAGGCGCCAAAAAACATAAATCAGGAACTGTAGTACTTTCTCTAAATGACGGGGTTGCTGAAGCAGGTAAATATCTCATTCATATTACGCTTTTACAAGATAATGGCGAGCGTCTAGATGCACACATGAGCTTTAAAGCGGGTGCAGGTCAGCCTGTCAGTAAAGGAAATCTAGGATTATATGCTCTGGTATTATTAGCTGGTTTATATATAGTTTACTTATCCAATGCTGGCTTCAAACGTAAAGTTGATGAACTTTTGGGTAGAGCGAAAGAGTTTTAATTTAATACATAAAGTGTTATTCAGCTGTACATCATACAGCTGAATAACCCATCATTAGGCATCTTCCATCATTTCAGATACCGAGAAAACATTATAATGGACAAACTAGTAGCAATTGCTGTCATAATCTGCGCACTGTCTGTTAACCCAGTTTCCGCTAAAGAGTTTCAAAACCATACACAAATGATGTCACACGGTGACGGTCATCTGATGGACATGGATGGCGGCATGGTAATGGGGCAAAATACTGACACACTACCCGGTGGTTGTGAGAAAATCGCTGCAACCAAAGAGATAACCGTACGCGCTGGTCATAAATATTCGGAAAAATTTCCGGGTACTATGTACGCTTTTGACCAACAAGAATTTCATTTCGATCCCTGTACTAAATTAACAGTTCATTTTATTAATGAAGACGAGATTCGTCATCAGTGGATGATGCATGGATTACCTAAGTATCTTTACCCGAAAGGCATGTTTCATCTAGAAGTGAGCGGACCTGGCGAAGTATCAGGTACTCTAATCTTGCCACCCGGTGATAAAACCTATTTAGTGCATTGCGATATTGCCCAGCATATGGAAAAAGGCATGAAAGCCCAATTAAAAGTAGGCAAAGGCAGTGAAGAACTTCCTAGCATTCCTGGCTTAACTGCCAGCATATTTCCAGATGATTATAGTGGCAAACCGTATGTTGCAGAAGAATACTCTGCGCCGCTACCAACTCCTACGACCTTAACCGATACAGCTAAATCGGCTCCAGTAACAACGCAATCTCAAACTACCTCCGTTTTTTCTGGTGTCTCAATAATCGGTTTAGCGATAGGCCTTATTATTGCCCCATTGCTAGTGAACAGATTTAAAGGCATGAGCGCAAGTGAAATTGTGGCCAGTATAATAGAGCTTACATCCCATGGTATTGGAGTAATTATTGGACTGATTATGCGCTTGATTAAACAACTTTCAAGCAAAAAAATCATTCCTTTATCGGATAAATAAAAGCTTAACCTATACAGTTATACTTGTAACTCACTATAAATAAAGTTAAGCCGATTTCTATTTCACCCTTACTATTTAAGTTAAGCATTATCTAAAGCCTCTGAAATGCCTAATTCCAGAGGCTTTTTATGAGAAATGAAATATGCAGTTCGAATCATTAGGCTTAACTGGATTATTCTTAAGCGCTTTTATATCCTCCACCATCGCGCCTGGTGGATCGGAAGTTATTTTGGCTTATATGATCAATCGATCAGCAAACTCTATTTATGAACTGGTTATTATTGCTAGTATAGGCAACACATTAGGTGCAATTACTACGTGGGGAATAGGCATCTGGGCAGCAAAAAAATACCCAGCCGAAACTCTGCTTAGTTCTCGACAACAAAAAGCGTTATATACTGTTCGTCACTGGGGCGGTTGGGTATTATTATTCTCATGGCTACCCATAGTCGGCGACGGACTGTGTTTTGCTGGTGGCTGGCTCAAACTACCCCCTATTTCGTCGTTTATCGCTATTTTTTCTGGTAAAGTTTTACGTTATCTGGCAGTTGCATACGCATTCGTATAATATATCAGCGATTATTGTCATGATTTCAGCTTTTTCCAATGCGAAAATGAGTTTTATCTCTTTACCACATTTCCCCCCAAAAGATAGCATTGCCGACCATCGTTCACGCGACTATCGAATTGCTGTATTTACATTTGTAACGGTCACTATCTGCTTAACTACTGATGGATTTGCTCCACAAGCCATGCAGTATGTCTTAGCTTTTTTCGGCTGGGTATTCCTATTAGCCTTTTTACGCAAGGAATGTAAATATGTACGCACACAGGTTGCTGTAGCAGTTACCTTTGCCGTAATTGGTGAATATTTTGCTTCTATCTATATGCACGGCTATATTTACCGCTTTGGTAATTTACCCGCCTATGTTCCTGCTGGGCATGGTTTGGTATATTTAACCGCAGTTGCTTTAGGTCGCTCAGGCTTATTTCAACGCCACGCTCGCTACATTGCCATTTTTGTTGTCTGTATTTGTAGCCTGTGGACTTTGTGGGGTATTAGCAGCTTTAGCCAACGTCAAGACCTGATTGGTGCTGTACTATTCGGCGTATTTTTGCTTTATCTATTTAAAGGCAAATCACCTATGGTTTATTTGGGTGCATTCTTCATCACTTCATGGCTTGAGATAGTAGGTACAAGTGCCGGCACTTGGGCTTGGGCCACTATTGACCCCGCCACTAGGCTACCGCAAGGTAATCCGCCAAGTGGCGTAGCCGCTTGGTATTGTCTGGTGGATGCCGTAGCTATTGCTGGCGCTACCCCAGTTTTGATTGCCATTGAAAAAACGACCTATTATTTGCGTTACGGGCATAGTATGCCTAGCAAATAACGACTCAACCCACTTAAATTAGCTCATCTACCTATCTGATACTGTCATGGAAAAAACCTATTCCCCACATACCATAGAACAACGCTGGTACCATATTTGGGAAGCGAGCGGCTATTTTGCTGCTAATAGACAAGGCCCGTCCTATTGCATAATGATCCCACCACCCAATGTAACTGGCAGCTTACATATGGGCCATGCATTTCAGGATACCATAATGGATGCCCTCAGTCGTTATCATCGTATGAAAGGTTACAATACTTTATGGCAAGCTGGAACGGACCATGCAGGTATTGCTACACAAATGGTTGTTGAGCGCTTAATCAATGCTGAGGGTAAATCACGTCATGACTATGGACGTGAAGCGTTTATTGAAAAAATTTGGGAATGGAAAGAACAATCTGGCGGCACCATCACTAAACAATTACGCCGAATGGGCTCTTCTCTGGATTGGGATCGCGAACGCTTTACCATGGATGAGGGTATGTCCAAAGCTGTACAGGAAGTGTTCATTAAACTGTATGAAGAAGGTTTAATTTATCGTGGTAAACGTTTGGTAAATTGGGACCCTATTTTACATACTGCAGTTTCTGATCTTGAGGTACTTTCTGAAGAAGAAAATGGCTTTATGTGGTATATGCGTTACCCTTTAAGTAATGGAAAGGGCTATCTTCAGGTTGCCACTACTCGACCAGAAACTTTGCTTGGTGATGCTGCTGTTGCGGTTAACCCCAATGATGAGCGCTACCAACATTTACTTGGAGAATTTGTAGACTTACCCCTCACTGGACGACGCATTCCAATTATTGCTGACGAATATGTCGACCCTGAGTTTGGTACTGGTTGCGTCAAAATTACACCGGCTCATGACTTCAATGATTATGAAGTTTGGACAAGACACAAGCATATAAGCGCTATCGTTGATTTACCTCATGGTGGTCTGATTAATATCTTCACCCTCGACGCTGCTATTAGAGACAATAACGATGAATATACGCTTATCCCTGCCACCTATGTAGGTCTGGATCGCTTTGTAGCCAGAAAGCTCATTGTGGCTGATTTAGAGGCCTTAGGATTATTAGAAAAAATTGCCGATCACAAACTGATGGTGCCCCGCGGTGATAGATCTGGAGCCGTCATTGAACCTTTTTTGACTAATCAATGGTATGTTAAAGTTGCTCCTTTAGCCAAACCAGCCATTGATGCAGTTGAATCTGGTGCTATCAAATTTGTACCTGATAATTGGAAGAATACATATTTCGAATGGATGCGTAATATTCAAGACTGGTGTATATCAAGGCAAATTTGGTGGGGACATCGAATTCCTGCTTGGTATGACGATATTGGTAATATTTATGTGGGCGTATCTGAAGCAGACATTCGTATAAAACATGCATTACCAGCTGAGTATGCTTTGACTCAAGATCAGGATGTGCTTGATACTTGGTTTTCTTCCGCTCTTTGGCCATTTTCAACATTAGGTTGGCCAGACAAAACCCCTGAACTAGCTCAACATTACCCAACCAGTGTACTGGTCACTGGCTTTGATATTATTTTCTTCTGGGTAGCCCGCATGATTATGATGGGTTTAAAATTCCAAGGCGAGGTGCCTTTTCGAGAAGTGTACATTCACGGTCTGGTTCGAGATGCTGAAGGCCAAAAAATGTCAAAATCTAAAGGTAATGTCCTTGATCCAATCGATATTATTGATGGAATTGATTTACAGTCTTTAATAGACAAACGAATTTCTGGCATGATGCAACCCCATCTTGCCCAAA
This sequence comes from Methylomonas sp. AM2-LC, assembly GCF_039904985.1. NCBI lineage: Bacteria > Pseudomonadati > Pseudomonadota > Gammaproteobacteria > Methylococcales > Methylococcaceae > Methylomonas > Methylomonas sp. AM2-LC. The sequence goes on along the minus strand of NZ_CP157005.1, from coordinate 564,017 downwards.
AAGTAGAACAGGCTACTCGTAAACAATTTCCTGATGGTATTCCTTCATTTGGTACGGATGCCTTACGTTTCACTTTTGCCTCACTGGCTTCCACAGGCCGTGACATTCGTTTTGATCTTGCGCGTACTGAAGGTTATCGTAACTTCTGTAATAAATTATGGAACGCCGCACGTTTTGTGCTGATGAACACCGAAGAGCAAGACAACGGTCTGGGCTGCATTGATTGTAGCTATAGCGCAGTGGATTTATGGATCATTTCGCGTTTACATCAAGTCATAGCAACCACTACAGATGCTATTGATCATTATCGTTTTGATCTAGCAGCACAATCAATTTATGATTTCACTTGGAATGAATACTGTGATTGGTATCTTGAATTGGCTAAAATTTCTTTACAGTCTGAAGATGAAGCTTTACAACGGGGTACGCGACAAACCTTATTAAAAGTTCTTGAAACGGTTTTACGCCTCGCGCATCCAATTATGCCATTCATTACCGAAGAAATTTGGCAACGTGTTGCCCCTATGACGGGTATTACGGCTGCCACAATTATGCTACAACCCTATCCTGTCAGTGATGCCGATCTCATTAATACAGCGGCCATCAATGAGACTGAATGGTTTATGGCTTTTATTCTTGGCATACGCCGAATCCGTGGAGAAATGAATATTGCGCCTAGTAAACCATTAAATGTACTACTACAAGATGGCTCTGCCAATGATAGACAATGTATATCTAACAGCTTGACTTACCTTTTAAAACTTGGCCGACTAGAAAGCATTACATGGTTAACCAATGAAGATATTGCCCCAGAATCTGCTATTGCTTTAGTTGGTGATTTAAAAATCCTAATTCCTATGGCAGGTCTGATTGACAAATCAGCTGAATTAGCACGTCTAGATAAAGAAATTCAACGTATTGAAAAAGAATTACCTCGTATTGAAGGCAAACTGAATAATCCTGCGTTTGTTGATAAAGCACCACCCGAAGTTATTGTTAAAGAACGAGAAAAACTGGCTGATTATATGTCAACTTTAAATAATCTGATAAACCAACAAACTAAAATAAAATTGCTTTGAATGGTGATAATTAAATAAGATTAGCATCTCTCAGTTATTGTTTTAACACAACGTTTGCGTAGTCCAGTCAATCACTAACTGGACTGCCGCAAATGCTGTTTTGTGCCACGATTAAGCTTTATGCACTTCAATAAAGCTATATTGGGTGCTTAACTAGGACTGAAAATAACAATAATAATGACTGTTTGATTCTCTTTATTTGAAAAACTATTAAAATTTCTTTTTAACACAATCAATAGCGTCTCTATTTACTCAATTTTGTCACTATTTTGCTTATTTTCTATATTAATTGCTTTGTGTTTATTTTTTTTACGATAAATCAAAGTAAAGATTACGATAATTATCAATAAACTAGCACCTGACACTATTATCCAATAGACAGGTAACGCATTTGGATCGACACCAACTTCTAAAGATATTTTAAATTTATCATCATCTTCGATTGCATCTCCAATTAATAAAATCAGTTGGTAATCACCATTCTTATCAATATCAGCTTGTGCTTCTACCGCACCTCTTGGATATAACTTAGCGGGTAAATCTACTACGGTACGTATTACCCGATAGTCATTTGGTGCTTTTTCTGTTGTTTTTTCAACTTCAACTAAGCGAATACCAATAGGCGTTGTACGTATATCTCGATCAATAAGATCAGCAGTAAAAAACATTCTACCGGCGTGAGGTATTTTTTGACAATAGGGCACAAACGCTGCTTTTGTATCTCCCACAGGTTCGCCTTTTACTGGCTGAATATAGGAACTGAAATGTACTGCATAAAAATCGTTTGCAATAATACAATCTAAGTCAGGTCTATTACCAAGGGCATTCGTTTTATTTGTATTGATCCCTAGTTTTTCACATGCGGATAATATTAGTAAGCAACTAATTAATATCTGGATACGCAATAACTTATAATTTATTTTCATATATTAATAACTAATTTGGCCCTTATTGCTGTTTAAGGTTTCACTGTAAAATCAAACTTTCCTGTAACGATATGCGTATCTTCAGATACCACTCTATAACGTACCGTATACACACCTGGGATTAGACTTTGCACTGTAGCATGTATGTTTGAGCCATCAGTTATACTCTGCTCAACATCGTGATTATCAACGCGTTTACCATTACTATCTATTACCGCTAAGGCTTTATATTCACCACGCACTGCATCGTTAAACCATAAATCAATTTGTTTGGGTGCCTGTGCCAACACTTCGTCTTTTGCTGGCTGAGACTTTACCAAAATTGCATGTGCCATGGCCGCAATTGGAGTAAACAACATACACAATATAATAACTGGCTTTATTATTTTTTTTATAGTCAATTTAGACATTTTCACCTCTCGAGTATCAAAATCAATTTAGTAATACGCTAAATAATTCTTTATAGCAAAAATTCATTTTAGCTAGTATTGTTTTATGCTCATAAATTATGGCTTCTTATACGCCATTATGGTTATTTATAATACGTGCTTATCACTAAACCTGCATTGCTCGCACTATTTACAACTTTATTTTACCAATTCTTTTTCATCACTAGTTACTAAGCCTGACATGCAGTTAAGCACACTTTCAGTGTAATTTGCATGTGCATCGGCTAATTTTTTGGCATCTCCGAAATCCGTTCTTAGTTCTTCTAATGTTTTTTTAGGATCGCTACTGCTATTCAGTTTAAGCATTTTTGTATAATTTTTATATGCGTTTAACCTTGTAGGATCAGCCGTAAATAAACCTGGCATATTGTTGGCGGTTGTTTGCACAACGCATTTTGCCATTTCCTCTGGCTCTATTTTATAATCCTTTATATCTTTTTCCTGTTTCATCTGTTCTACAACAGCTTGTTCATATTCTTGTTTTTCTGCACAACCTACTAATATCAATAAGGTGATATAGATTAGAATTTTCTTCATTTTTTTACTCTTCTTTTGATACTAAATTTATAAGCATTTTCTGCTTTTAAAACAATAATCGTAACCTAAAAAAAACCCCCGCTACCTCACGATAGCAGGGGTTTTTAACTCCTTATTCTAAGCTAAAGCGCTTAGAATACTTTCATTAGATGAAAGTTGGAATTAATGGAGCATCAATTGTTACCAATTGACGATTGCCATTAGCATCCCAGAAGAACAACAGACCAGCAAAACGGCTATCTGGATCGTATATCAAGTCAGCAAGACGATATACTTCCCATGCAGCGTCAGAAGCTGTAACTTCAACAGTACGTGACTCACCTGGAGCCAATGGGCTGTTGTCGCTAACAGTTAAACCTTCTTCTGCCAACAAGTCATCTGGGTAACCAGATTCGTCAACATGAACCGCAGGATCCAAGAAACGAACGCCAGCAGTGTTGAACTCGCCCAAACGAACTGGTGAATCACCATTGTTTGTAATAGTCAAGGTCATTTGCATTGCACGGCCTGGTACACGATAAGTTGCATCATCAACTTTAACAGTAACAGTTTGTTCTGGCATTTGATATGTTTTCATACCACGTAACAAACCTGCTTGCAGAGGAGTAGTTACAGGATATTTATCATTGGTTGTGCCCATAGAAGCAGCAACGATTACCAATGTACCAACACCGAACAAAATACCAACTTTTCTGTCAGTTGGAGTGATTAATGTATCAGCTTTACCAGTGCTCACAGCGATGTGACGTGGAACGAACAATGGTTTTTTGATCCAGTAACCCAACCAAGCTAAACCAATTGCATACCACAGAGCATGCCAGAAGTAGACGTTATCCAGACCATAATGTTCCAGATCAATTGTTTGACCTGTCAATGTAGTTACTGGGTTAACGAATTCGCTCATTGAACCAGTAATGGTTACCCATTTACCTGGACCAATAATTGGACCACCGCCTTTGACGTTCATCATAGCGTGAACGTGCCAGTCGCCTGGACGACGTGCTTTCAGCAGAACTTTGAACTCATAAACTTCGCCCAGTTCCAAAGAAACTGAACGTGGTACCAATTGACCACCGATCCAAGAACCGGCACGAATAAACACAGGACCAGGAATACCAACGTTCAAGAACGAGATTTCTGGTTTATCAACAGTTTCAGGCCATCCTGCGAAAACCAGGAATTTGCCGCCAATTGTCATTGTGTCATTAATAGCAACTTCTTCTTTTGACCAGTTCAGGTCAAACCAGTGAATAGTACGCATACGCATAAACGCAGCCTGTGACTTTTCACCATGAGCAGATGCTGTTGGAGCATAGAACATCGCTGCTGTCAAAGTGATCAGCAGTGCGACAAAGGACAGTTTAGCAACTTTGTCTTTTATTATTTTCATATTCCCTCCTCTATTACTAGAGAATCTTGTAATTAAGATCTTCTGGCACTCGTACTGCATATGCCAGCTGTCATTTTCAATCAAACCTTCAACTAGGTTGCATCATCAGAGATGAAATCGGTTTTAGCGAACCATCTGCCGAAGAAATGCCACAAGAAGTAAATGATGATAGAAACGAATCCAGAGAAGAACGCTGATACTGGAGCAACGTCTTTACCGAAAGTTCTTAATGTACCTTTCTCTACCATACGAATGTACTCAGGTGTACCAGTTCTAACATAGTGGTAACCTTGTAAGTCAGCCAGAGTCATCATCATGCCATTGTATTCAACAGGAACATGCAATGGAGCAATGATAGGCCAGTTGCCAGGATAGAACAACAAACCATAAGCCAAACCACCAACAACCGCAGTCAACGTCATGCTGTTACCCAGCATTAAAATAACGTCAAGAACGATAGCACCAGGCCACAGGTTAGATGGGAAGCAGATATTAACTGGGAAATATGTCCAACCCCAGAAGTTCATGTATCTGTTGATCCACTCACCTAACAGAAGACCAGCAACAGCAACACTAGCGCCGATTGGTAATCTGTATCTCCACCACAAGCATGCTTGAACAGCTGCAGGGAATGTAATTGAAACGATAGGTGCTACAGTTACCCATAGACGTCTATCTTTCCAGTCAGTCCAGAAATCCCAGTCACCACCAGTCAACATATAGTGAATGTGATAACCGCCCAGAACCGCTGTGAACAGTGTAAAAAGAATCATCCAGTCAAACGTACGAGAAACTTGTACCGCTTCCGCACGTGAACGTACAGCTGATTGAGATGCGCTCATTAGCTTACCTCCTAAAGAATTAAAATTATATTTTTTTTAAACTTCTCTCTTATCCTACTCTACCTAACAGCAGAGCAGGAAAGGAGATAGTATTTTTACTTTTATAGATTTGCTTATTAAGCTAAATCTTTTTTCAGCAATTTGGTAATTGCCATTACTTCGGTGTTTACCACACCCATTACAGCCAGAGCAGCCCAACCAAAGAATACGAAACCGTAATGCAATGGAGCAACAAACAACTCTTCCATAAACCAGAAAGTGTGACCCCACTCATTCAAACCTACGTTAGGCAGAATCATGAAAGGACCAATAACTGCAATCAGATACATCAGGTGCAAACCTTCATGGTATGTAGGCAGTCTTGTTTTTGCATACATGAATGAAGCTGAACCAGTGATGATGTAGATTGGGTATGACAAATAGAACTCAATGATGTGACTTGGAGTAAAGTCAGTATCACGAACGATCGTTTGGTGCCATGTACCATCTTGCTCTGTGAAGTAAGAAGCACCCCAGTAGATAGCCCAGCCGTAGCAAACCAACCAGATCCAATGTGTGAAATGTCTTCTCAACTCTTCACGTGGAGTGATAGACATCACTTTACGATCACGAGTTTTCCAGATATAACCGTTGATACCTGCAAACAACAGAACTTCAACAACTAGTTCGATGTACAGCATGTTCATCCAGTAAGTTTCAAACTCTGGTGCAAATGAGTCTAAACCAGCTGACCAGCCGTAGACACCTTCATACCAGCGAATGAATGAATAGAAACCCAAATAGAGCAAAATGCCCAATGTCAGGTTTGTTTTGTTTAAAAGCGGTGCTTCCGCAGCATCAGCTTTAACTGATTCAGTTGTAGCAGCCATTTCTACCTCCTAAAAGATTATCTAAAATTCCCAAATAATTGGGAGTTCTTTATTTTTCCCTTGTTTTCATTCTTCATCCGCTTAGCGGACTTCGAACATCGCCTTCCTTATAGGCGGAGGGCAGTGTACCAGCTCGGAAAACCTTGTCAAGACAAATTGTGTTTTTTTTATTCATACAAATGCTAAGCCCTTATCATTCAACATTAACCATTATGTGGACCGTATTTTGCTTAACAAATTGCCTTTTAACCTTACCTCACATTCCTATTCAAAAGTATTTACAGCTTTTGTGTATTGCGCCTATTTTTAACTTGACTTAAGCACCTTTAAGTATTTATAAATTATGATAATTTATTTGTTTAGACACTAATCTCATTACTTTCTTTCTTGCCATTCTTCGATTACTTTAATAACTGTTTGTGCTGATAATGCGTCCAAGCATGCACTAAAACTATGCCTATGCCTTTCACATCCTTCTAGCTGACAAGGAACACAACCACTTTCTGATTCACCCTGTATTAAACACACATTGTTTATTTTTTGTATCCCTTGTGAATTGAACGGCGCTGCATTCTGTGCATAGCCTTGAGGCCAAGGCGCCCATTTCAATGGGTCAGTTGGACCAAAAATAGCCACTGTTCGTACCCCTGTGGCAGCTGCTAAATGAGTGATTCCGGTATCTGGACCAATAAAAATACTCGCATGATTTATAATCTCGGTTAATTCTGCCAAACTTAATTTTCCTGCCAAATTGCAAGCAGAGGGCGGTAAGTAACTAAGCAACTCCTGCACCACATGCAATTCCTCTACCTGCGGACTTCCAGTCAACACTAACTGATACCCTTGTCGCTGTAAATAATATGCGAGCTTGATCCAGCCTAGCTGGTGCCATTGCTTATATTGCCATTGCGGCATGATATGTAGTACTGCATATTTCCCAGAAATGGATTTTAGAAACAGCGGATGCAGGAGTTTGGGTGGCGTCAACTTGTAGCAAGGTGTAATATTTAAGGCCTCACAAAAACGCAAGTTTTCCAACACAGCATGCGAATGTTGATCTGCAAATTCTAAAGCCCTGTCCAATAGTACTCGCTTCCAAAATTGTTTAACTCTACATCCCGAAACGAATCCCATTCGCCACTTTCCAGCAACGATTGCACAAATAATTGGCCTATCACCACCCTGCGTTGAAATTGCTAGATCATATTTCTGAAACAAACCACATAACAATTTTGCAAAGCTTAAAAAACCTTGCTTGCTATAAAACGGTATTAAATGACTAACATCTGTATTTCCCTCCAGCACACCTAGATTAGCAAAAGGCAGTAAAACATCAATTTCAGCCCGAGGATAGGCATTCCGCAAAGAACTGAGTAACGGGGTTACTAATAATGTATCGCCTAAATAACGTAGAGTTATCACCAAAATGCGTTTAGGCTGTATATTGATCGGTTGGTATACTTGCATATATCTGAGAAATTAAAACAGAAAAAACGTTATTTTATAGGTAATCAGCATTGAATACGCCAGCTAATCCTCACAAAATCATGTCTGACAGCGAAGTCTACAAACGCCTGATGCGCTTTGTCATGCCTTATTGGCGACTTTTTATTGTTAGCGCTTTTGGTTTCGCCATCTACGCCGCAACAGAACCCGCCGTGGTAATGATTATACAGCGCATTATTGACAGCTTTAGCAATGAAAATAAAGCCGGTATTGAATACTTGCCTTTATTATTTATTGGGCTATTTCTAGTGCGAGGTTTAGGTGCTTTTTTGGGAAATTACTATCTGGCCCGCATTTCCGGCAATTTGATACACAAATTACGCTGTGAAATTTTCAACCACTACACCCGCTTGTCTGTGCAATATTACGATAATCATAATAGTGGCTATATGATTTCCCGCATCACTAATAATATAGGTGAAGTTACCCGCGCCACTTCAGACTCCATACGCTCTTTTGTAAGAGAGGGTTTAACTGCAGTGGGTTTACTGTGGTACTTAGCCTACACCAATTTGCAATTGTCCCTAATATTTATTGCCATAGCCCCAATTGTAATTTTAATGGTGCGTTACGTTGGTAAACGCTTAAAACGGCTAAGTCGCAACATGCAAGATACTGTCGGCAATTTGACACATATCACATCAGAAATGGTTTCAGGTAACCGTATTGTCAAAAGCTTTGGCGGTGAAAATTATGAACGCGAACGATTTAAACAATGTAGCCTGGAAAATCGTAAACAGTACCGAAAGCTTATCATGACAGTTTCGCTTAATAACCCGATTATGCAAATGGTCATAGCTTTTGCTTTAGCAGGCATGATGTATTTAGCCTTAATCATGATGAAATCTTCTAGCGCGGGCGAATTTGTCGGCTTTTTCACTGCAGCGTTTTTACTACCTAAACCCATTCGCCAATTAAGCGATGCTAATAGCGAAATTCTGCGTGGCATTGCCGCAGCAGAATCACTCTTTGAAGTACTGGATGAACCCGCTGAAACCGACCTTGGCGATTACACAACATCCCGTAGCTTAGGTAAAATTGAATTTAGAAATTTGAGTTTCAATTATCCGAACAGCGAAAAACCGGCGCTACGTAATATTAATCTAACTATACAACCCGGACAGACAGTGGCACTGGTTGGTGCCTCAGGCGGTGGTAAAAGCACACTAATTAACTTGATCCCGCGCTTTTATGATTACGAAGAAGGTGAAATTCTAATTGATGATATTGAACTGAAACGTTATCGATTAACTGACTTAAGAAATCAAATTGCCTTGGTTACCCAAAATATCACTTTGTTTAATACTACTGTAGCGAATAATATCGCTTATGGCAGACTTGAAAATGCCAGCCGCGAACAGATCATTAAGGCGGCTACTGCTGCTTATGCCATGGACTTTATTAACAACCTACCGCAAGGACTGGACACTGACATAGGCGAAAATGGTATTAAGCTATCAGGTGGGCAACGACAAAGACTAGCATTAGCCCGCGCCTTATTAAAAGATGCACCCATTCTAATTTTGGATGAAGCCACCTCAGCTCTGGATACCGAGTCGGAGTACAATATTCAAGAAGCTCTGAATAGCGTCATGAAAGGCAGAACAACACTAGTCATTGCACATCGTTTATCGACTATAGAGAATGCCGATGTAATTCTGGTAATGGATAAAGGACGCATTATCGAACAAGGCTCTCATCAGGAGTTATTTGCCCGTGATAGTGCTTACGCAAGATTACATAAAATGGAATTTCAAGATAATGCTACCGAATTTGAACCCAGTCAAACACTGTCATTGGAGAGTTAACGCTTGCAGATAAAGCACTATCGAAGTTTTTTCTCCAGACATGTAGAGGTGGTTTTTATAATATGCGATGAAAAACTAAGAACATAGACTGGGTCGTTTCTGCATAGCAGAATTATTGACTTCAGTAACCAATTGATTATAAAAGCTTGTATACTAGCCATGCGGTTTCATCTACTGCGACATGGAATTCTTTATTATAATACTAGGTAATTAGGATAGAATCCTAGTACCCCTAAGTATTGCTGTTCACTCACTCTGGAGATTTAAGATGACTTTTGAATTACCTGCTTTACCTTACGCAAAAGACGCATTGGCACCACATATTTCTGTAGAAACCATCGAGTATCACTATGGCAAACACCATCAAACCTATGTTACGAACCTGAATAATCTAGTTCCTGGTACCGAGTTTGAAGGTTTATCTCTAGAAGAGATCGTAAAAAAATCCAGTGGCGGAATTTTTAATAATGCGGCCCAAGTTTGGAATCACACATTCTACTGGCACAGCTTATCGCCAAACGGCGGTGGAGCCCCAACCGGCGCTTTGGCAGAAGCCATAGAAAAGACTTTTGGTTCTTTTGACAAATTTAAAGAAGATTTCACCAAAGCTGCTGTTACAACATTTGGCTCTGGTTGGGCTTGGTTGGTTAAAAATGCAGATGGAACTCTTGCAATTACTAGTACCAGCAATGCCGCCACCCCTTTAACCAGCGGTCAAACGCCGTTATTGACTGTTGACGTTTGGGAACACGCTTATTACATTGATTTCCGTAATTTGCGCCCAAAATACCTAGAAGCATTCTGGGCATTGGTTAACTGGGAATTTGCCAGCGCCAACTTTACTGCTTAAACCTTTTAATATCCTGACAGGCCTATAGTCCTAGAAGGGGTAGCGTTAAACAAACCCTAGAAACTAAAAAACACGTCCCAATTGACAATATATTTTTAGTTATCTAGGCGTTTAAAACCGACCGCTTGGGTTTGATCAATATCCAACCCAAGCAACTAACCCACTATTGAACCCTTTATAACGGCTACCTCTACACCACATCCTCACAAAAATTTACTGTAAAAACATCTGCAGATAACATTAGATAGCTAAATTTGGTTAGAATAGCGGTTTATATCCCTTAATGAAAGCTAACCGCTTAGTGTCATGCCAACAAACTTTAACACCGATGATTTAAGAATTTGTGAAACCAAAGAAGTGGTAGCACCCATTCAGGTGCACGATGAAATTCCGATGACGAATATCGCTGCCACCACAATTTTGCAAAGCAGAGAGGCCATTCACAATATTCTGGCTGGCGTGGATGATCGCTTATTAGTAGTGATTGGCCCTTGTTCCATACATGACCCTGAAGCAGCTGTTGAATATGCTCGGCGCTTAAAATTGATGATGGATAAATTACATAACGAGTTAGTCATTGTGATGCGGGTTTATTTTGAAAAACCTCGTACCACAGTGGGCTGGAAAGGCTTAATTAACGATCCTGATCTAAATTCCAGCTTTAACATTAACAAAGGCCTACGAACAGCCCGGAAATTATTACTGGATGTTAACAATTTGGGTGTTTCTGCGGCCACAGAATATCTCGATTTGATTACACCACAATACGTGTCGGATTTAATTTCCTGGGGAGCCATTGGCGCCAGAACCACCGAAAGTCAAGTACATCGCGAACTTGCTTCAGGTTTATCCTGCCCAGTTGGCTTTAAAAATGCTACGGATGGCGGCATTAAAATCGCTATTGATGCTATCAATGCAGCCATGAGCCCTCATCACTTCCTGTCTTTAACAAAAGAAGGGCGCTCAGCAATATTTTCTACCAGCGGAAATGAAGATGCCCACATTATTCTCAGAGGCGGCAATAATCGCCCCAATTATGACGAAGTCAGCGTTGATCAGGTTGCAGAAGGCTTGCAACAAGCAGGGTTGCGTCAGAATATTATGATCGATTTTAGTCACGCCAATTGCCAGAAAAAATATGAACGACAAATGCATGTAGCACAAGACGTAGCTGGACAAATTGCTGGTGGTGACACTCGTATAATGGGTGCAATGGTAGAAAGCCACCTGGTGGCAGGTCGACAGGATGTCGAAGACAATTGCTCTCTAGTTTTTGGTCAAAGTATTACAGATGCCTGCTTGGGTTGGGATGACAGTGTAAAATTACTCAACGAATTGGCTGAAGCGGTTAAACGCCGCCGTTCCGTTTTACAGAACAAGGTTTAAAGCATGAAAATACAAGTTAATGGCGATACCCGCGAATATGCAGAGCATTGCACCGTGGCTGATGTTATCGCCGATTTGGGATTATCAGGTAAGCGTATTGCCATAGAATTAAATAAAGAAATTTTGCCATTCAACTTGCATAGTACCCAGCTTTTGCATGATGCAGATCGGCTGGAAATCGTACAAGCCATTGGCGGAGGTCAAGACGATTTTTTTACCTTGGCAGGAAAAAACTATCGTTCACGGTTGTTGGTTGGCACGGGCAAATACCGCGATTTAGAAGAAACCCGTTTAGCAATAGCTGCTAGTGGTGCAGAAATTGTAACGGTAGCTATTCGCCGCACCAATATTGGTCAAAATCCTGGCGAACCTAATTTACTGGATGTGATTTCGCCTGAAAAATACACCATTTTACCCAATACTGCTGGCTGTTACACCGCCGAAGAAGCTGTTAGAACCTGTCGTTTAGCGCGTGAATTGCTGGGGGGGCATAAGCTGGTAAAACTGGAAGTATTGGCCGATCAACTAACCTTATTCCCGGATGTTGCGGAAACCTTTGTAGCGGCGGAATTACTGGTCAAAGAAGGCTTCGATGTAATGGTGTACACCAATGATGACCCAATAGCCGCAAAACGTCTTGAGGATATTGGCTGTATTGCAGTCATGCCTCTAGCAGCGCCGATTGGCTCAGGATTAGGTATTCGCAACCCGTATAATATTTTGACTATCGTCGAAAATGCTACAGTACCTATTCTGGTAGATGCCGGGGTAGGAACCGCTTCGGATGCAGCGATAGCTATGGAACTGGGTTGTGATGGAGTTCTAATGAACACAGCCATAGCCGCAGCTAAACACCCAGTATTGATGGCTTCGGCCATGAAAAAAGGTATTGAAGCTGGACGAGAAGCCTTTCTGGCTGGACGCATGCCACGCAAACGTTTTGCCTCAGCATCGTCACCCATTGATGGTTTGTTTTTATAGATTGATTTCTATGTTACCCGTATGCGGCATTAGCCAAATACGGGCGATGAAAGTATCAAACAGACTCACAACCCATAGTCTGTTTACAGTTTCCTGATAACCTAGTCTGCTTTTTTTGCATTATCCATGACCACTTCACTAAAAATTGATCCTGCTAGAATCCGTAGCTATATTCGTCGCCAAGGTCGGGCTACAGCAGGACAAAAGCTGGCATTGGAAAGCCACTGGCAAACCTATTGCTTGCCCCCCCAGAATGAAGCCAATTTTAATCAGATTTTTGGACGACAAGCACCGTTAATTGTTGAGATAGGTTTTGGTAACGGCAGTAGTTTGGCAGATATGGCGGCTGCCAATCCAGATATTAATTATTTAGGTTTAGAAGTACATAAGCCAGGTGTAGGGCATTTAATGATGTTGCTCGCTGAGCGAGGTATCAATAATGTCAGAATCTACCATCACGATGCTATTGAGATTTTGGAGCAAAAAATACCGGATCACAGTTTGGCAGGAGTACATTTATTCTTTCCTGATCCATGGCAAAAGCGCCGCCATCATAAACGCCGAATTGTACGCCCCAGCTTTGTAGAATTACTCACTAAAAAACTAATGCCTGGCGGCTACTTTCATGCCGCTACCGACTGGCAACATTATGCTAAGGATATGCTGGAAATTTTGTCTGCAGGATCAGGCTTGTGTAACAATAGTCCAGATAATACCTATTGCCCTAGGCCGGATTATAGACCTTTAACCAAATTCGAGAACCGGGGACTGGCTTTAGGTCATGGCGTCTGGGATTTAATTTTTCGCAAGCTTTAAAGTAACATCCCAACACTTGAAGCCCTTACGCCAACTTATTTCCCAAACCGCTATTTACGGCCTGAGCAGTATTGTCGGCCGTTTTCTAAATTATTTGCTGGTACCTCTGTATACCTACATCTTTAATACCAGCGAATATGGGGTAGTCTCGGAATTTTATGCTTATGCGGGATTTTTTTCGGTAGTACTTGTCCTTGGTCTTGAGACGGGTTATTTCCGCTTCCGACAGCAACAAAAATTTGCACTGCCTGCTATTTATAGCAGCGCCTTAGGTTTTTTAGTTTTGTTTAATCTGGTTTTTTTAACTTCGGTGGTTATTTGGCAACAACCACTGGCGATCTGGCTAAGTTACCCTCAGCATACTGACTATCTATTGTGTTTTGCAGGCATTCTGGCGCTGGATGCCATTACTGCATTACCTTTCGCTCAATTGCGTGCCGAAAATCGTGCTTGGCGTTTTGCTGGCATCAAAATCACTGAGATTATTATCACCATTCTGCTCAATGTTTTCTTTCTGGTGTGCTGCCCGAAACTCGTGGCGCTATGGCCACAATCTGAATGGTCGTTGCTTTACAACCCCAACCTGGGTGTCACTTATATTTTTCTGGCCAATTTAATCGCCAGCATCATCAAATTATTGCTGTTAACTCCACAGTTTTATGGAATTCGTCTGCAGATTAATCCCATCGTTTTAATGCCCATGCTGCGTTATTCATTACCGATGGTCGTAATTGGCTTTGCTGGTATGATCAATGAAATGCTAGATAGAGCTATTCTTAAAGTATTATTGCCATATGATGTGTTAACCAATTTAAGCCTATTAGGTATTTATGGTGCCTGTTACAAATTATCGATTTTGATGAGTTTGTTTGTCCAAGCTTTTCGTTATGCAGGAGAACCCTTTTTTTTCGCTTACGCCGGTCGAGAAGATGCCAAACGTACATATGCCTTGGTTATGCAGTACTTTGTTATGGCTGGGGTATTCATTTTTCTATTAGTTACCTTATACCTGGACTTTTTTCAATATTTTATAGGCGCCGAATTCCGAGCAGGATTAAGAGTGGTACCCATTTTATTGCTAGCCAATTTGTGTCTAGGTATTTATATCAATTTATCCGTTTGGTACAAACTTAGTGATCGCACGGGTCTGGGTGCATGGGTATCACTGGCGGGCGCAGGGCTAACGATCTTGTTGAATGTGTTATGGATACCCGAATGGGGTTATCTAGGATCAGCCTGGGCAACATTAGCCTGTTATTTTTTCATGGTGTGTGCTTCCTGGCTCCTGGGCCAGATATATTATCCAGTTAAATATCCGCTGGGTAGAATTTGTTTTTATGTAATTCTGGGGGTGGCCCTGTATTTTGCCAAACTCTATCTAGTCACTGAGCAAGGCTGGAATGTCTGGTTGAGCGCCACTTTGTGTTTAATGTTTTATTTATTGATGGTGGGCATTACTGACATTAGACCCTTACTAATTCGTAAGTAATGCATCTTGCGTTGTGCCGCTTGGTTAAGAATTTTCTTGCGCATCTGTGGATCAGCTGCCAGCCATTGACAAATTTCGTCCACATGTCGATAACAGCCGAGACAAATATCCTCTTCATTTAAACAACAATTTCTAACACAAGGTGACTGAATAACCGTTCCAATTTCTGTCATGGTTTTAAATGTTCTAAAAATTGCTTACTCATTTGGATATCTTCCTGAATTTGGCTTTGTAGTGCCTCAAACGATGGAAACTTAAGTTCATTCCGAATTTTCGCTTTAAAATGTACTTCTACATAACGGCCATAAATATCGGCATTAAAGTTAAATAAATGCGTTTCCAGAATTGCTTTAGCACTGCCCTTAAAAGTAGGACGCGTGCCAACATTTGCAACACCCTGATATTCTTTACCATCCAAGCCAGTTAAGCTGACGGCAAATACTCCTGCTATTGGCGCAATTTTGCGAAACATATCTACGTTAGCAGTAGGAAAACCCAATTGTCTGCCACGCTTATCCCCATGTGCAACTCTGCCGCACACTGAATAATCTCGGCCTAACATAATACGCGCTTTATCCATACTACCCTCTTGCAAGGCATCACGAATTAAAGTACTACTAATTCTGAGACCCGCCAATTCGAAAGATTGACTGTTTTCTACCGTAAAGCCGTAATCCTGCCCCTTACTTTGTAATAAGCTAAAATTACCACGCCGTGCTTTACCAAAATGAAAGTCATCGCCAACCACCACATGCTTAACATGCAGGCGCTTAACCAAAATATCATCGATAAATTGTTCAGCATCATAATCAGACAATTGCTGATTAAACGGCAACACCAATAATTGATCTACAGGTAACTTAGCAAACTGGATGACCTTCTCGCGCAAACGAGTCAGACGTGACGGCGCATGCTCCCCCAAAAAATATTCTAAAGGTTGCGGCTCAAACACCATGACCACAACAGGCAAATTTAAACGCTTACCATGCTCTGCCAATTTTTTTATCAACAACTGATGACCTAAATGCAGTCCGTCGAAATTACCAATGGTCAATATACAACCATCGCCAAACGCATCTAGATGATTTAGACCCCTGATTAAACGCATGATGTTAAGCTGACTAAAAAGTGGAAATTCTAACAGTAAGCAGCAGATAGGCCTATGGACATTTCAAAAAAGCACCTAACTTCTGGCACCATTAGAATAGAGATAATTAATTATCAACAGTTTACCTATACAAGCTTATTCGGTCAAAGCATCTCAGAAAATTTTTATGCCTGCCTAAATATAGTCTTAGCACATCAAATATGACCTGCTGTGCGTATAATGCTATTGCTCACAATTGATGTACTCCACTTTCCGGTTCTTAATCTTAAGCATGATAGACACTCTTTACATTGAAACAGCAGTCCAGAATCACCCACAAGTCAAGGCAATATGCAATCGACTGCCAAAAGCAAGAATTATTAATTGTGAGCGTTATAGCGAGGTATTTAATCCCAAAGCGCAGAATTTTCGTTTACAAAAACAGCACCCTGCATTAATTTTAGCTGAAAAGTTTCAAAAGTTTGTATTGCCAGCGCCAAGCGGATATGGTTTGGGTGGAAATCATAATTATTATTTTTCACATATGCTAAATTGCGTATATGATTGCCGATATTGCTTTTTGCAGGGTATGTATCAATCTGCCAATTATGTATTATTTGTAAATTTCGAAGCTTATCAACAGCGCATCAGAGAAATTTGCCAGGAAACACCTGATACGGATATCTATTTCTTCTCAGGTTACGATTGTGATAGTTTGGCTTTTGAACCCATTACCGGTTTTGCCGAACAGTTTCTTCCTGTCTTTTCTGAATTGCCAAATGCCTGGCTTGAGTTACGCACCAAAAGCACACAGATTCGTAGCCTGTTACAAAGACCACCGCTGCCTAAATGCATTGTAGCATTCAGTTTATCTCCAGAAGGAGTGGCTGAGAAAGTTGAAGCCAAGGCACCCACTGTTTTGAAACGTATTGAAGCGGCAGCAAAATTACAACAACTAGGCTGGCCTATTGGTTTACGCTTCGACCCTCTGATTTATCAAACAGATTATCGGCAACAATACCAGAAATTATTTGCACAGGTATTTGCAGCGATTAATGCTGAAACCTTACATTCTGTCAGTCTTGGCGTATTTAGATTGCCTGAGCAATATTTTAAAAAAATGCATAAACTTTATCCCGATGCAAAATTGTTTGCCAGTCCACTGCAAACAACCAACGGTATGGTGTCTTATCATACAGAACTCGAACAACGCATGATGGCTGATTGCCAGGCCATGTTGTTCGACTATATTCCACCTAACAAATTTTTTCCATGCAGTTTCTAATGCGCACGGTACTGGTAAGTGGTGCCAGTTCAGGCATAGGCCGTGCAATTGCCATACGTTTGCTCAAGGAGGGTCATCGGGTTATTGGTATTAGCCGGGATAGTCAGCGTTTTAGTCATACCCACCCAAATTTCAGCAGTTTGAGTATGGACTTTGCAAAATTGAAAGATATTCCCCCCATAGCCAAACAGCTACAACACGATTTTCCAATGCTGGATACGGTGGTTTTTGCTGCAGGGTTTGGACAGTTTTCCCACCTGGAACAGTTTTCATATCAGCAAATTGAAACTTTGCTGACGGTTAACTTTACCGGACAAGTATTTTTAACACGTGCACTACTAGCAAAATTAAAACAAAAGTCTCTTAGTAATCTAATATATATAGGTTCTGAAGCCGCACTAAAAGGCAGCCGTCAAGGATCTATTTATTGTGCTAGCAAATTTGCTTTGCGAGGATTTACTCAGGCTTTACGTGACGAGTGTGGCAAAAGCTCTGTGCGGGTATCTTTAATCAATCCAGGCATGGTGAACACGGATTTTTTTACTGATCTGGCATTTGCCCCCGGCAAACAAACCAGTCAGGCATTGCAAGCCGATGATATTGCCGATGCAGTTGCTTATATTTTACAAGCTGGCGCTTTTTGCGCCATTGATGAAATTAATATTAGCCCTCCTAATAAAGTGATTGAATTTAAAAAATGACTTATAAACATGCTATCTAAATTCATTGTTTATTCCTGCTATTATCTAAAAGCCTCTCCGGATTATAAAAACCGAAAGCTATTTTTTTATAATTTATTGGAAAATCCGAAAAGTCCGTTAAAAAAATATTTCGACAGACTAATGATGAGCCTCATAGTATTAAGTATTTTCTTCTTACTATATGATGTTGAGCATGAAACCGGTGTTACAGACTATTATTTGGAAAAAACCATTCTGATTATTTTTGTTTGTGAATACCTATTAAGACTATGGCTATATTCAGATACACATATCATTCTTTTGGAAGACCATGAAAAAGCATTATATTTAAATATAAAATTCAGCCTGTTTCAGTCAATTAAAAAATCCGTTGCCAAAAAAATAGAATATATACTCTCGCCATTTGCCATAATTGATTTACTGGCAATATTACCCAGCTATGACCCCTTAAGTATTTTGCGGGTATTTCTTATTTTCAGGTTATTTAAATTATTCAGATATTCAAATAGCGCCAAACTATTCTCAGATATTCTGGCAAGTAAGCGTTTTGAATTGTTAACATTGATGATTTTCACCTTTTTATTGGTGTTTATTGCCAGTATATCTGTCTATATTTTTGAGTATCCAGAACCGAATAGTCAAATCAGAAATTTGTTTGATGCCTTTTATTGGGCTATTGTCACTATGGCCACGGTAGGTTATGGCGATATTGTACCCCTCACAACTGGCGGTCGCTTAGTTACCATTATGCTAATATTGACCAGTTTGGGTGTCTTGTCATTTTTTACCTCTATTTTAATTGCTGCTTTCAATGAAAAAATACCGCTTCTACGTGAAAATAAAACGTATGCCGAATTAGATAATTATAAAAATTTTATCATTATTTGTGGTTACGGCCGAGTTGGTCAGGAAATTGCAAAGCAATTAAGTAAGGATAAAAAAAAGTTTATCGTCATTGATAAAAAAGAAGCGAATGTTGAATTGGCAAAGCAGAATAACTTTTTGGTCATTCAAAATGATGCCAGTAAAAATGATGTATTGCTAGCCGCAGGCATTTGCCGGGGAGCTTCAGCCGTTCTATGTATTACAGGGGATGACGTCACCAATGTCTATGTCACATTAACCAGTCGACGTTTGAACAAAGATGTTCGTATTATTTCCAGAGCCAATAGGCATGACAATTATAATAAACTGTATCAGGCCGGAGCTGATCATGTCATTAGACCTTTTGAAATTGCAGGCATGCTGGTCGCTGAATTTTTAGGACAACCAGTTGCTTTTGAAGCCATCGCAGGCATTTTGCAAAATCGATCCGACATAGTCATGGAAACAATTTTAATTAGCGAAGGTTGTTCGCTTGAGCATAAAGAAGTCCTGCAATTAGAACTGTCGCAAAAAAAACTAACTTTGTTAGGCGTAATCAGCGCCAACCCCATACACCTTAAGCATAAAAACAAATATCAAGTAAAACAACAACATTTTTACTTTAATCCTGACCCCAAATTTATTCTACGCTTTGAAGATATTTTGGTAGTGTTTGGGAGAAAATATAGTATTGACCATTTTCGTGACCAAATCGAACAGCATCGTTTATTAAACAGGAAAATGTTATGAAACAGGTAGCTATATTTGGGTATAACCGTTTATCTTTTGAGGCTGCCAGCCGTTTAGACCAGAATGTATATAAAATTACCATTATTGATCACAACCCCGTCCAAATTGCACTAGCTCGCGACAACGGTTTTGACATTAGCATTATCGACTTTCGTAGTGATGACGATTTAAAATCTGTTGGCATTGGTTCCTATATTGATATTTTGTTATGTTTTTTTGACCAGGACTCGGAAAATGTGTTTTTAACACTATCTGCCAGAGCTCTGGATAAGGAACTAAATATTATTTCTATCGTCGATAGTCCTGAATCTGCGGAAAAACTACTGGCTGCGGGAGCTAATAAAATTATTGATCCCTACGAAATTTGTGGTCGCAAGATTCATGACATGTTGAAACGACCTGACATAACCGATATTTTTGACCATACCGTTTTTGGCAACCACGATCTGAATCTAGCTGAAGTTGTGGTTCCAGAAAAAAGCTATTTGGTAAACAGTTATGCCAGCCAGTTGGAATTAAGCTCTCATTACAATCTAATTTTAATAGGGGTTGTGAATAAACACATTAGTGGTGATCTTAATTTTGTTGCCGAAGAATTTGATCGCCTCTTAAATGTTGGTGATATTCTGGTTATATTGGGCCCCTCACGGGAAATTAGAGCTTTCAAAAAAGATGTAGAAAATGTATTTTGTAAAAATTAGTCCCCGTCTAAGTTTTTTTCTTGGTTTTGTTGCTTGTGTACTGTTATTGTCAGTAGGCGCGTATTTACAATTTGTAGAAGAACTGGAACCATGCCCACTATGCATCTCGCAACGCTTGGCGATTTTGGCTACTGGATTGAGTTTTTTAATAGCCGCTATCCATAACCGTGGACATAAAATTTATGCTGTTGTGACGAGTATGACAGCAATCGTTGGTGCATGTATTTCGGCGCGGCATATCTGGATACAGCATCTGCCACCCGATGAAGTACCAGAATGTAGCCCTGGACTTGAGTATGTGTTTCAGCATTTTCCTTTAGCCGATACCATTAAACTAATGCTGACCGGAACAGGAGAGTGTGCAAAAGTTGATTGGACTTTACTAGGATTTAGTATTCCAGAATGGACTTTAGTCGCATTTTTATCGCTAGCCGGTTTTGCCCTGTTACAATACTTCAATGCAAAGAATTACCAATCTATCGATTAAACTATAACTAATTACAACAGACTTACATCTTGACTAATTACATGCACTATTTTAAGCATTAATGGCACCATGATTAAACAATTTATGCACAAAATTGGTTCGCATTTTCCTGTAAGCAGCCTTTACAGTGATTAATGATACACACAACCTAAACACAAGACCAAGCCATTGATAAATAAGTAAATATTTAGTTGCATGAATTTTGTTCAATTTAACAAAACTGTAACAAAAACCGTCACTAAGCACAGTTCTACAAATACAATCCACAGAGTTATCCACAGATTTTGTGGGTAACTCAAATTTCTTAACGCTCGTAAAGACTTAGCAGCGCAACATCAAAAACACATCACAAGGCATGGCTAAATGCGACACACCTCACAGTCTTTTTCTGCAAGTAGCAATTGCTGTTCCGCTGGATCGTTTATTTGATTACTTGGCACCCGATAATTGCGATGCAACTACTTTACAACCTGGAGTACGTGTTTTAGTCCCTTTTGGAAAAAGTCATAAAATTGGGATTTTGCTGGCAATCAATGAACATTCTGAGTTTGATAAGCAACGACTTAAACAGGTTGAACAAATACTGGATAACGAACCGCTTTTATCAACCGCAGATCTTAAGCTATTGCAATGGGCCAGTCATTATTATCATCACCCTCTTGGCGAAGTACTCGCTTGCGCTTTTCCTGTTGCACTTAGACAGGGAAAACCTGCCGTTTTAGAACATGCTTTAAGTTATTCGCTCACTGCATTAGGACGCGAAACCCAACCAGAAATGCTAAAACGTGCACCCAAGCAATTAAAACTAATGAGTCTGTTCCATGCACAATCAGAAGCACTTAGCCAAACTGATCTGCTTGAGCATAAATCGGCATTAAAACTATTACTCCAAAAAGCAATGGTTGAGGAGCACAAAACACCCACAGCGACCAAGAATATTATTCGAGGCTCCCTCCTAGAGGCTAACAATGAACAAAAACAAGCCATTTCCGCCATTAGTGCCAATTTAGGCCGCTTTTCAGTTTCGCTATTGGAAGGCGTTACTGGCAGTGGTAAAACTGAAGTGTACATGCAAGTAATCACCACTGCGCTAATTAAAGGCTTGCAGATATTGGTATTGTTGCCAGAAATTAGTTTAACTCCGCAACTTGAGCAACGCTTTCGGAAACGATTTTCGGTACCCATCGTCACTTTTCATTCCAAACTAACTGATAAGCAACGCCTTAACGCTTGGCTAAGCATGCAACAGGGTCATGCATCTATCATGCTAGGCACACGCTCTGCCTTATTTACTCCTTTGCACAAACCCGGTTTAATCATTCTTGATGAAGAACACGATACTTCTTTCAAGCAACAAGAAGGATTTAGATTCTCGGCACGAGATGTCGCTATAATCCGTGCCAAACATTTATCCATTCCAGTGGTATTAGGCAGCGCCACCCCATCGCTGGAAAGCTTGTTCAATGTCGACCAGAAACGTTATCAGCTATTGACTCTCGCAAATCGCGCAGGAAATGCATTGGCACCCGAATTTAGGGTACTTGATATTCGTAACAAAAAAATGCACAGTGGCCTTTCTGACCCATTGATTAATGAGATACATGCCACACTAGCACAAGGTCAGCAGGTTTTATTATTTTTAAATAGGCGTGGTTTTGCACCTGTACAAATTTGCCATCAATGCGGGGGAATATCACGTTGTCAGCGTTGTGATGCTAATTTGGTGATTCATGTACAAGAAAACGTATTACGCTGCCATCATTGCTACTCTGAACAGCAACTGACAAAGCAGTGTAAAGCGTGTAAAACGGGTGAATTACAAGCGCTTGGTTTAGGCACTGAGCGTATAGAACACATCCTGACTAGCTTGTTTGCCGGAAAAAAACTGGTCAGATTAGATAAAGATACTACGCAACGAAAAGGCTCTCTGGAAAGTTATTTAGAGCAAATTAATCGAGGTGAAGTTGATATTATTCTTGGCACACAAATGCTGGCTAAAGGCCACCATTTCCCCAACGTAACCTTGGTTGCAATTTTGGATATTGATAGCGGTTTATTCAGTATTGATTTTAGAGCGGGTGAAAAACTAGCGCAAATGATTGTACAGGTAGCGGGTCGAGCTGGTCGGGCAGATAAACCCGGTAAGGTAATATTACAAACACGCCAACCCCAACATCCCTTATTAATGACTTTATTGAAGCAAGGTTACCGAGCTTTTGCACAGGCTGTATTACAGGAACGTCACCAGGCCTCACTCCCACCTTTTAGTTATCAAGCACTGTTTCGGGTACACGCCACTAATCAGGAAGCACCACTGGCATTTTTAACAGCATTATGTCGCTTACTTAAGCAAAACAATGATGGGAAAATCCAGATTTTGGGGCCTGTAGCCGCGCCCATGCTGAAGCGGGCAGGGCAATTTCGCTTTCAACTTTTATTACAAAGCTCTAAACGGCAAGACCTGCACAGCTTGTTGGATACCATTTTACCTGGCATACCCAAGCTGAAAGAAGCTAAAGGAGTGCGCTGGACATTGGATGTTGATCCAGTGGATTTGTATTGAAACAAATGACGAGTTACTAACTCCGACAAAAATCAAATCGCAAAAAGTATGGCTGTTAATCCGTTCTACAGACCACAACTTACCTTATTTATATTTTTCTCTATGAATTCAATCATTAGACTGGCTATATCTTTGCCACACACTTTTTCTATGCCTTCAAGTCCAGGTGAGGAATTGACTTCCATGACCAATGGACCACGATTGGAACGCAGCATATCTACACCACAAACACTCAAACCCATAATTTTGGCGGCCTGTACAGCAGCTGCTCGTTCTTGCGGACTCAAGCGAACTTGAGTTGCGGTGCCACCGCGATGTAAATTAGACCGGAATTCACCCTCTCGACCTTGCCGCTTCATAGCTGCGACCACTTTATCGCCCAATACAAAACAGCGGATATCACTACCCTCTGCTTCTTTAATAAATTCCTGAACCATTATATTGGCGTTTAACCCCATAAAAGCTTGGATGACACTATGTGCAGCATTATGCGTTTCAGCCAGAACCACACCGACTCCTTGAGACCCTTCTACTAGTTTAATAACTAATGGCGCACCACCTACCTCATCAATCAAATCTTCAATATTATCCGGGTTATGAGCAAAAGCAGTAATGGGCAAATCGATACCTTTACGGGCCAATAATTGACTGGAAGCCAATTTGTCACGCGAACGACTGATTGCTGCAGAATTATTAAGCACAAAAGTATTCATTACTTCAAACTGCCGTAATACCGCCGTTCCGTAAAAGGTAATGGAAGCACCAATGCGCGGAATTACCGCATCGTAACCCAATAAGTTTTCACCCTGATAATGGATTGACGGTTTCATTGAAGTAATATTCATATAACAATGGGTTGGATCAAGGACACTGACATCATGCCCACGCGCGGTGGCGGCTTCTACCAATCGAACACTGGAATATAAGGTACTATCGCGAGAAAGAATGGCGATTTTCATGCACTAAATACTGTCATCAAAGTTTAATTTCTTTAAAATCGGCTACTTGTCTATGGCTTGCTTGCGGATCGGGAATTTGCCCTCGTACTAGCCAATAAGTGGCAAAACCTGCTTGTTGAGCTGCATCCAGCTCTTCTTTGATGTCTGACAAAAACAGGATTTCTAAAGGAGCACACTGAATTTGTTCAGCAATACGCTGATAGGAGGCTACTTCACGTTTATTTCCAATATTGGTATCGAAATAACCAGAAAACAAGGGTGTTAAATCGCCAAATTCGCTTTGAGAAAACAGCAGCTTTTGCGCGTATACTGAGCCAGAAGAGTATATAAAAAGTTCGTAACCGCTGTCTTTAAACAACTTTAACTGCTCAGCCGCATCAGCATAAATATGGCCTTTAAAATCACCTTGTAGATAACCTGCTTTCCAAATTAAGCCTTGCAGGGCTTTTAAGGGTGTAATTTTCTGATCGGCATCCAACCAATCCAGAAACTGATTGATCAGTTGTTCAATATTAAGCTCTGCACCGGCGATTTTCTTAGCGTCCGCTAACAGAGCAACCATTTCATCATCATGCTGTCGGGTACGGATATAATCCGGTAGGTGGCAACGTGCATAAGGGAACAATATATCCTTAACAAAAGATAAAGATGACGTTGTCCCCTCAATATCCGTAACTATGGCTTTAATCATATTGATTGCTTATATTGTTCCAGGGTGGGGAAACTTTCCCCAATTTTATTGCCAGTAAATTCTGCCAACCAACCTTCTTCAGTCGTAAAAAAACGAATACATTTAAAATCGGGTTCGGCGCCCATATCAAACCAATGCCGAGTATGTGCAGGAACACTGATCAAATCGCCCTGTTCACAAAGTACAGCATAAACCTGATTTTCTAGATGTAAATAAAATAACCCCTGTCCTTCTACAAAAAATCTAATTTCAAAATCGTCGTGTACATGTTCGGAGAGAAATTTTTGTCGTAATTGCTCTTTATTAGGATGATCGGGTTTTACGTTTATGACATCCACCGATTGAAATCCATAGCTTTGTTTAAGCTGGTTAATAGGTGCTTGATAAGCATCTAGCACTGTTTGCGCATCGGCATCTGCGGCAAATGCAAAATCCGCGGTCCAACGCTCGAACTGCACACCTACCGCCTTTAAGGAAGTGTTAATCGTTGCAAAATCTTGGCTAATGGTAGGGTTTAGGGCTTGTTCGGCAGGATAGATACTTAAAACACTCATAATGATTTGATTCCGTATAGTCGTATTTCACATTCAAATAAAAACTCCAACGCTTCCAAATGACGCAAGGCGTCTGCAACCGTTGGCCCCCAAGTATAAAAACCATGACTGGCAATAATATAAGCGTAGATATCCTGATTTTTATCCAAATATTGATCGACTTGTGCGCTTAGACGCGGAATGTCCTGATCATTGGCAAAAATTGGTATCTTAATACGTGTTTCGTGAGTAGTGATACCCACTAAAGCTTTCAGTAATTCGTAATTTTCCAATACAATCTGATGTTTAAATAATCGAGCAGCAAGTGTGGCATTTATAGAATGCGGATGCAGTACGGCGTTAATCTGGGGGAAGCGCTCATAAATTGCAGTATGCAAGAGAGTTTCTGCCGAGGGCTGCTTACCATCAAGAGATAACCCCTTGTCATCGATTAACATAATGTCATCGCGCTGCAAAGAGCCTTTATGCCGACCTGATACAGTAATTGCAATGGTGCCGTTGTTAAGGCGTGCTGAAAAATTGCCACTGGTAGCTGGCACCCAGCCTTTACTGTCAATAAATCGACCCGCTGCAATCAGCTCATCGGCTTTGGTATAAAATTCGTTGGAATATAAAGTCATCTGGATACGCTTTGCGGATAGCAAAAAGAAGAAAGAGTTGGCCTGTAAGCCGGGTTCTGTCGAGAACAGCCATTCATCTAGGCGACAGGTCACCCTGTCGCTCAAGCAATCTACCCAGGAGCCGCGCGGGCCACGCGTATGCTCCTCTATTTGATCTTGCTCCGGGTGGGGTTTTCCATGCCACGCCTGTTACCAGCCGCGCGGTGCGCTCTTACCGCACCATTTCACCCTTACCGAATTTCGAAAAACCAGGCGGTATATTTTCTGCGGCACTTTCCGTAGGCTCACGCCCCCCAGGCATTACCTGGCACCCTGCCCTGTGGAGCCCGGACTTTCCTCCCTTTTATTTACATAAAACGGCGGCTGCTCGGCCAACTCTGCAGATGATTATACAGAACTTTTTTTGTACTTGTGTGCTATAAAATCAGTTACAAGAGATTTTGCTGCCATTCAGGTCGTAGAAGTTGTTAGATTAACGCACATAAATAATATTGAATCCTTCAAAGAATAAGCAATGAATAACAGTAGCGATAAGCCCCTATCACAGCCCGTCTGGCGGCAAATTCCCAAAGGGGTTTGGGCTCTGGGTTTTGTTAGTTTATTAATGGATATTTCTTCGGAAATGATACATAGCTTACTGCCATTATTCATGGTTACGACCTTGGGTGCCAGTGCGGTAAGTATTGGTTTAATTGAAGGCGTAGCCGAAGCAACAGCCCTAATAGTAAAAGTTTTTTCGGGTGTCATTAGCGACTATCTTGGCAAGCGTAAAACCTTGGCTTTATTGGGTTATACGCTAGGAGCAATAACTAAACCGTTATTTGCCATAGCTACCGGTAGTGGCATGGTATTAGGCGCCAGACTGATCGATCGAGTAGGCAAGGGTATACGTGGAGCTCCACGCGATGCACTGGTAGCTGATATTACCCCTGCTGAAATTCGTGGCGCAGCTTTTGGTTTACGCCAATCACTTGATACTATCGGAGCGTTTTTAGGGCCGTTATTGGCCGTTGGTTTAATGCTACTGTGGCAAAATGATTTTCGGTCGATATTTTGGGTGGCGCTAATACCTGGAGTTCTCGCGGTATTAGTATTGCTGGTGGGCGTAAAAGAACCACTGACGCCGACCACCCAAAAGCGTAGCAATCCTATCAGCAGTGTAAATTTGCAACGCCTAAAGGGCGCTTACTGGCGGGTAGTTGGAATAGGTGCAATTTTTACCCTTGCCCGCTTCAGCGAAGCTTTTTTAGTATTAAGGGCTCAACAAAGTGGTATCCCTATGGCTTTGGTGCCACTAGTGATGGTAGCCATGAATGTGGTTTATGCTGCCAGTGCTTATCCCTTTGGCAAATTGTCAGATAACATTTGCCCACGTAAATTACTGGCCTGGGGATTATGCCTGTTATGCAGCGCCGACCTAGTTCTGGCAAATAGTCATAATTGGGGATTAATAATCGTCGGAGTAATGCTCTGGGGCATACATATGGGCTTGACCCAAGGCCTGTTAGCGAAAATGGTTGCGGACACCAGTCCAAACGATTTACGTGGTACCGCTTACGGCTTTTTCAATCTGGTCAGCGGCATTGCCATGTTGATAGCCAGTATATTGGCTGGCGTATTATGGGAATTCTATGGAGCTGCCGTTACCTTTTATGCTGGCGCTGGATTTTGTGTTTTAACCTTGATGTTATTGCTAATAGGTCGACGATAATAATTTCATCGCGTCCTACCATTTCTTTTAGTCAATTTGACCATCAGGCTTCGCTTTCATAATAATTGTCTGCTTTTTGTGTTTAAACTATATGCACCCAATGCCGCCGAGTAGTTTAATAGACTGGTGAGTACACTGGATTTGGCACTTAATAACGCTTTTTAAATATACGTCAAAAATGACGTATATTGAAGAGCCTGAAAATTAGCGCATTTTTTACACCTAAGCCATTGATTCAGGATACTGGATTGCATTCGTACAACGAAAAATACACTAGAGAA
This sequence comes from Methylomonas sp. AM2-LC, assembly GCF_039904985.1. Lineage (NCBI taxonomy): Bacteria > Pseudomonadati > Pseudomonadota > Gammaproteobacteria > Methylococcales > Methylococcaceae > Methylomonas > Methylomonas sp. AM2-LC. The sequence goes on along the minus strand of NZ_CP157005.1, from coordinate 535,835 downwards.
CTAACCCTCAGCAGTTAAATTCCTCTGCCAAACCACATCAATCTGAATTGCTTATATTCATTTGCTTACGCGTAACAGATTATCAATTTCTGTCAAACGTTGCGGGGTACCAATATCCATCCAAATGCCTAAATATTTTTCACCGCTAATGCGATTTTTCTGAATAGCTTGATCTAAAACCGGACGCAACTTCAAGGGCCCGACTGGCAGATTTTGAAACATATCAGGATGATATACACCAATGCCACTAAAGGTAAATTTCTCGCGCCCATCTGCACTTAATAAACCATCGCTAGTCAGACTAAAATCACCTTGTGGATGATGTACTGGATTTTCGATTAATACCAAATGCGCTAAATCGATTTTGCGATTACGCAGTGTAACCAAGGGATAATCGCAAATAATATCGGCATTAACGACCAAAAAAGGTTTTTCACCCAATAACGGCAATGCATTGGCAATACCACCGGCGGTTTCCAGTGCGGCATCACCTTCATCTGTATAATCGATACTGACATTCCAGCGCTCACCATTGCCACAATACTCTCTAATTTGTTGCCCCAAATGAGCCAGATTAATCACAATCTGTTTAAATCCGGCTAGCTGTAAATTTTCAATTGTGTGCTGAATGAGAGGTTTACCACCTACTTTCAACAGAGGTTTAGGGATAGTATCAGTTAATGGCCGCATACGTTCGCCTCGACCAGCAGCGAGTATCATCGCTTTCATAAAGCCGACCGGTAAATTGGTGCTATTTGTTGCTGCAAATAACGGTTAAATTCTGATAATTCAGCATAGTTTGCACAGACTTCACTGATATAACTCAGAGTACGTGGAATATCATCCAGATAAGCCGATTTACCGTCGCGTAAATGTAATCGGGAAAAAATGCCAATAGCTTTTAAATGTCTCTGCAAACCCATCAGGTCAAACCAACGTTTAAATTGTCCAAAATCAACTGCTAATAGTTGCGTCTGGATGAGTTGCAGATAATATTGGTAAATCCAGTTATCAACCTGTTCAGTTGGCCAGCGAATATAACAATCGCGTAGTAAGGATGCTGCGTCGTAACTAATGGGGCCAATAACCGCATCCTGAAAATCAATGATACCTAGCTCACACGAATTAATTAGCATTAGATTACGGGAATGATAATCGCGATGCACACAAACTTGCGGCTGCGCTAAGGCTGACTGGATTAAAATATCGTGGAGATCGTTTTTTATGCCGACAGGCAAAACTAAACCTAACAGGTTTTCTAAAAACCAGTCGTGAAAAACACCTAATTCTCTTTCCAGTAACAATGTATCGTATGTCGGTAATGCACACTTATTGATATCTATACTCGTTTGTAATTGTAATAAACTTTGTAATGCCTGCTGATAAAGCTGATCGACATTTTTGGCTGCCAAACAATCCAACAAGCTGCTTGAGCCAAAGTCTTCCAATGCGATAAATCCCTGTTCAATATTGGTGAAATAAATGTCGGGAACGCGCAAATTTGCCGCTTTAAAAAGCGCTGCGATTCGCAGGAATGGCTCAGTATTTTCTTTATCAGGGGGGGCGTCCATAACAATATGACAGCCCGATGGACATTTAACGCGAAAATAACGCCGGAAACTGGCATCACTAGAGGCAATTTCAAGCTGTTGAATATCAAGCGAAAGACTGTTGGATAACCAATTAATCAACGCAGAAACACGTAAATCTGAATGAGGTAAAGACATTATTTGATAAAGCAAGCCAAGCTTAAGGTAAAATAGTTTTCATATTTTATTCGATTTCCATCCTGCTAAGTCAATTTAGCCGCTATTACTTATACATGAATTTTCGGTTTTATTATATTTGGTTAGCCTTTTCATCTGTTTCTGTAGAAGCCCATGCTGCTGGCAACGGTGCGTGGAATTGCGAGCAGAGCAAAAACGGCGAATGGACTTGTTTAAATCAAGATGCTGCTGCTGCGAACAGTACCAGCACGCCTCCCGTTATCAAAACGCCGAATGCACAAACGGCTCCACAAGCTTCGACACCAAACAGTCAGACACAACCCACTTTAACGCCACAGACGACAATACCCACTGCCAGCACCTCACCAGTAATCAGTGTACCGCAACCAATGACCTCGGAAACGGCTGCGCAACCCGCGGCTAAATTACCGGCTATTCCATTACCGACAGCGTCATCGCCCCCCGCTGTCGTCAGGTCAACTACTGACAATACAGCGACTGAATCGACTCATTTGATCGAACCAGTGCTCAGTGAACAGCCAAAACCACAGGTGCATGTAACGGAAACCAAGCATCCTCAGTTACAAAAAGTTGATCCAGCACCTGAACAGACTGCCAGCTCTCCAAAACAACCCGGTTGGACATGTCAATCAGGTACCGAAAAGCAAAATTGGAATTGTAATCTGGTTGGCGCCGACCCCAAAGGAGAGGCTCAACCTCTAGCAAATGTAGAAAAGAGTTCATTTTCTTTACCGCCTGCATTCACAAATAACCAGGAAAGAACCTTTCAGACACTACGCGCAAATTATGCACAAGACCCATGGCTAAATTGTGAAAATTGGGCTATCAAAAAACCCAAAAACAAAGCACCGTCTATGGCAGACCGCGAAAATGCAGTAACTGATGTAATGGCTGATTTCTCGGAATCCTACCAGGGCGAAGTGCTTAGTTTTGCCGGAAATGTGGATCTAACCAGAGCTGATCAGCATCTACTCGCTGAAAAAGCCAGTTATGATACCGCTGCGGGCAATATGGATGCTCAGGGCAATGTAATGTATAGCGAAAGCTCTATGGCTTTGGCCAGTCAGAGTTTATCCATGAATTTAAACAGTGATGAAGCCAGAATCCGTCAAGCCATGTTTATTGCTGGCGACGGACCCTTACGCGGTAATGCAGAAACCATTTATCGCGACAATAAATATTTAACTCGCTATAACGACACTTCTTTTACAAGTTGTCCACCCGGCAATCAAGATTGGGTAATGCATGCCTCTCGCTTAAAAATCAATCGGGATACAGGCCAAGGTTCAGCCAAAAATGCCTGGTTAGAATTTAAAGGCGAGCCCATTTTTTATACACCCTATATCTCCTTTCCTACCGATAATCGGCGATTATCAGGGTTTTTAGCGCCTACTTGGGGAAGCACCCAGCAAGCAGGTTTTTATGTCGCGGCGCCTTTTTATTGGAATATTGCCCCTAACATGGACTCGACTATCACCCCGCGTTATTTCTCTGGGCGTGGTGAAATGTTAAGCGATCAATTCCGCTATTTGACCGACATATCGAAAGGCAGTATCGGCGCAGAATATATGCCTAACGATAGAATTTTTAATAAACCACGTTACTCATTCGGTATAAAAGATAATACGACTTTTACCTCGACTTTAAAGTCACAAGTAGATCTTAATCTGGTTTCTGACAAAACGTATTTCAACGATTTAAACAACGCCTTGGGATTTCAACGTAACAGTTATCTGCCTAGTAAGGCCACTATCAATTATAATCCAAACTCTGACGTTACTTTTTCTGCCGGCATGCAGCATTATCAATCAGTAGATCCTACGATACTGAAAACATCCATGCCCTATGACTTGTTGCCAAGAGTTGACTTTAATGTCTCACATGATTTTTCTGGCATGCCTTTAAAGCTAAGTATGAATAGTCAATACAGCGACTTTTCACACCCGACTTTGGTAAACGGTCAACGTTTGATGATATGGCCATCAATTTCTACCCCTTTCGAATCGACCGCAGGCTTTTTTATTCCCAAGTTATCGGTTCAATCCACCCAGTATCAATTGAGCAATCAAAGTGTTGGCGGATTACCAGAAAGTGTTAATCGCACCTTACCCATTTTTTCCGTGGATAGTGGTATGAGTGTGGAAAAACAAATGGCGTTTAATGATAATGCCTATAACAACATTATTGAGCCTCGCTTGTTTTATCTCTATATCCCCAGAAAGAATCAAACCGCGATTCCTGTCTTCGACACATCTGCTTACGATATCAATTTCAATAGTTTATTTCGTGAAAACAGCTATAGTGGATATGATCGCTTACAGGATGCCAATCAGCTTTCTTTGGCTGCTACTTCAAGGTACATTGATGCTAAAACAGGCCTGGAACCCCTTAAAGCCAGTTTTGGTGAAATCATGTATTTTCAAGACCGCACAGTAACACTGACATCCACCAATCAACCGCTACAAGTTCCGGTACCTGTACAAACCAGTAAAACATCGAACTTGATTGGCGATATAAGCGGACAAATCAATCAAAACTTGTCCTATGTTACTGGTGCACAATGGAATACTGAGCACAATAGTTTTGCGCGTGGGCAAGTAGGTCTAAAATACAGAGACCAGCCTGACCGTATTTTCGATATTGGTTACCGTTACCGCAGTGCAACAGCTAACCCATTGGTTGCCCCCAGCCTTGTTCCAGGAACTACAACTACACCAGCAACCATCTCAATGACCGATGTATCATTTCGCTGGCCTTTGTTTTACGAATGGTATGCATTAGGACGTTGGCAATATTCTTTGAATTTCAATAAAACTCTGGAAAGCTTTATTGGTCTAGAAAAAGAAAACTGCTGCTGGCGAGTGCGGCTCATCGCCCGACGCTACATCAATGGCGCAACCACTAGCTCTACTGGTATTGCTGAAAATCTTGATCCAGTAAACGCCTATTTTGTGCAATTGGAACTTAAGGGGCTATCTGGACTAGGCGACGATGTTGACACTTTCTTACAGACTTCTCTGAACGGCTACCGTAAAGCCGGTAACTATTAATATCTAAAGCATAATGAAGATTTTTTTTATTGTTATATGGCTTTTTGTCGTGTTATTTAACTCTGAAGCTCAGGCACGGGTTCTAGATAGAATAGTGGCTGTAGTTGAAGATGATGTTATTTTGGCACACGAACTTAATCAAGAAGTAGCGGCCATTACCGCCAAGCTGAAAAGCACCAATGTCATGATGCCACCTGAACAAATATTGCGTAAACAGGTCATTGAACGCATGATTATTGATAAATTACAGCGCCAATTAGCCGCCCGCTCAGGCATACAAGTGAGTGATGAAATGCTGCGTAACTCTGTCAGTGACATTGCCTCCCGAAATGGTTTAAGCGTGGAAGCTTTTCATAAAGAATTAACCAAACAAGGCATGGATTACAAAGGTTTTGAAGAAAATCTGCGTAATGAAATCATAATCAATCAACTGAGAGGCAGGGAAATTGGTAGCCGCATAAAAGTGACCGACGCCGAAGTTGAACACTATATGGAAACACAAAGTAAGGCGGGCCTGAGCAACTCCCAATACCATCTTGGTCATATTCTTATTTCTGTTTCCGAGGCTGCATCCTCTTCTGCCATACAAAAAGCCAAAGATAAAGCTGACCAAGTTGTCAGCGAGTTACGCTCAGGCAAGGATTTTAATCAAATGGCGGTGAGCGTTTCAAACGATGATAATGCGCTTAAAGGCGGTGATTTAGGGTGGCGTAACCTTGGCCAAATTCCAACTTTATTCGCAGACTCAGTGACCAGCATGGGACGCGGCGATGTTTCTGACCCTATCCGCAGTCCCAGCGGTTTTCATATCATAAAAATACTGGACATTGAGGGCGCTGGTCAGCATATCGTCACTAAAACCAAAGTTCGGCATATATTATTAAAAACAAATGAATTGATAGACGATTCGGATGCGCAAAAGCGCTTACAAGCATTACGTGACAGAGTAATAAATGGCGATGATTTTGCAACGCTTGCTCGCGCTCATTCCGATGATAAAGGATCAGCCATTAATGGCGGCTCACTGGATTGGGTAGTTCCAGGAGCCTTGGTGCCGCCATTCGAAGAGGCCATGAATAAACTCGCTATTAATGAAATCAGTCAACCCGTACAAACTCAGTTTGGTTGGCACATAATTCAGGTTCTTGATAGAGAAAATCAGGATAACAGCGAACAATTTAAAAAAGATAAAGTTAAAGAAGAAATTAGAAAACGCAAAATAGAGGAAGAAACCGAATTATGGTTGAGACGTTTACGGGATGAAGCTTATGTTGAAATCGATATGGATAAACTGTAAATGCATACTGACAACTCTGCCAGCGATGACTTGATACATTGCCTTGATTTGCACTTACAACAGATTATTGATACACAAAATCTGGATACAGAACGCAAGGCGATAAACGCTATGGCAATTCGCATCAATAGAGACGTATTGGATTGCGCAGCAGCATTACTGTTTAGACAACAGTCACAAATTGCATCACCACCCTTAATTGTAGCCAGCTCCGTTCCTGAATCTGTTAAAGCAAGATATCGTTTTGTACGCTATCGACTGGATGTAGGCAGTCAGCATCAAGTCGAAAAAGAACAAATTGAAACAGTGTTGATACAAGAGTCAGGTGTTGATAAAAAAAGAATAGGTAAAATAGATATTCGACATAATTACACACTGGTAGAATTGCCGGATGGGATGCCAGCCGACATTTTCCAGCTACTTTCAGAAGCCAAACTTGGCGAACGAAAACTAGCTATCAAACGCGTTAAATCCAACCGCAAAACAAACAAAACTTAGCAAAGCAAGCTCTGGTTGCTCTGCAAAATTAAAAAAGCAGTTCACATCAAGAGCCTGAAAATTAACCAACTACCCGATCAGTAGTAGAATGCCTTGTTAAGCTGGTGAACCGATCAGCCTCCCTTTTTTACCATTTACTATGACCATTCAATATATAAACAATCCCGACCAACTTGATGCACTTTGTCAACTGATTAGTCAGCAGCCGTGGATAGCACTAGACACTGAATTTCTGAGAGAAAAGACCTATTATCCCAAGTTTTGCCTATTGCAAATTGCCTCACCCGATTGGGTAGCTTGTGTAGATCCTTTAGCCATTAGTGATTTAACACCATTACTGGAAGCAATATACAATCCGAAGATTGTTAAAGTACTCCATGCATGTCGACAGGACTTAGAAATTTTTTATCAAATTACTGGCAAAATTCCCGGACCAATATTTGACACTCAAATTGCTGCACCTTTACTTGGTTTTCAGGAAAATCCTGGCTACGCCATGCTGGTATCCAGTTTTCTGAATATTAATTTAAACAAAGCCCATACCCGTACCGATTGGTCGGAAAGACCATTAAGCGCCGATCAGATTCAATATGCCGCAGATGATGTAATTTATTTATGTAAAATTTATACATTGATGTGTGAACAACTGGAAAAACTGGGACGTCTTGATTGGTTAAACAGTGATTTCGAATTATTAAATAACTCAGAGCTGTATCAAATTTCGCCAGAAAATGCATGGTTGAAAATTCGCGGCAAAAATAAATTGACTGGCAAGCAATTGTCTATTATGCAAGCCTTAACAGAATGGCGAGAACAGACTGCACAAGAAGAAAATAAGCCACGTAACTGGTTGCTGCAAGATGATTTTCTACTGGAACTGGCAAAACTACAACCGATAACACTGGGTGAGTTGTCCAAAATACGCAATATGAGCGAACGTACGGTAAATCGCTACGGAAAAGTCTTGTGTGAATTGGTAGCAACCGCTAGACAACGCCCGCCTAAACCTTTTTCTGAAAAAGAGCGATCAAGTAAAAAAACTCAGCAACATGAAGCGATATTGGATGTATTAAGTGCTGTTGTCCGCATACGCGCGGAAGAAAACTCTTTAAATCCAGTGATTCTGGCTACGCGAAAAGATTTAGAGGCGCTTTTATTCGATGATGAAGATTGCCTGCTATTACAGGGTTGGCGCTATAACATGGCTGGACGTGAATTACAGGGGTTATTACAAGGAGAGTTTGTATTGAGCCTAAAACCGGATACAGTTGTCATTAGTAAAGTGTAAAACCAAATACCTAGAATTGTCAACGCTTTAACTCTGGTAAGCGTTGACATCTAAAACAGCCAAGCAGATAGCAACTTGGCTTCCAGCAAGCCGGTATAGGTTTTATAAACAGCGACACAAGCTAAAAGCAGAAAAATGCCACCACTCATTTTATGTAATAAGCTTAGCGGTATTTTTTGTAAAAATTTACGACCGGCAACAATCCCCAGCATTGCGCCTGAAATGAGCGCCAGAGAGGATCCTAGCCAAATGGCCAGCGGTTGAGCCGTACTGCTCAGTGCAACTACGGCCAATTGGGTTTTATCGCCAAACTCAGCAACAGTGATCAACAAAAACGTACTAAAGAAAATATTGTGATTACTTTTTTCGGGCAAACTAGGATCGTCTTCCCCGTCATCTTGCCACAGTGCATGCAAACCAAACACTATAAACAATAATGCAATGCATGCAGCTACAATGTAGTCTGGTAACCAATTGGCAATTGCAGTGCCAAATATTACGGCCAAACTATTTAAAAACAGAAAAGCGGCACTTGCACCACTAATTACGGGTAGGGTTCGATAGCGTGATGCCAGCATCACGCACATTAACTGACTTTTATCACCCATTTCTGCCGCTGAAATCAACGCAAAACTACTGCACGTCGACACAAAAAACTCTTTGATATCGGTATGCAAGAAAGGTTTTATTATTTCACTGAAAGCATCCATTGTTTATATCACTAGGTCAAAATCCGATCCAAAATCATCATAATAATAAAACCGATCATTAACGAGAAGGTAGCAATACGCGAGCGCCCATTGACATGTGTTTCAGGAATGATTTCTTCGGTAATAACAAAGAGCATGGCTCCTCCGGCAAAACCTAACGCAACAGGTAAAATTGAAGAGAACAGCGTAACCATGGTGATACCCAGGAATCCACCAACAGGCTCCACCAAGCCTGTCAGCGTTGCCAGACCAACGGCACGCCATTTGTTATAGCCCAGCCCCACCAGTGGCAAGGCAACAGCCAAACCTTCTGGTATATTTTGCAAGGCAACCGCAATAGCAAGTACCAACCCATTTTTAATTTCACCCGAACCAAAACTTACACCAACAGCCATACCTTCTGGAAAGTTGTGGATAGTAATGGCAATGATAAATAAAGAAATTTTTTGTAAAGATTCTAAGTGATGATTAGGTACACTATCAAAATGTAAATGCGGTAAACGTTTATCGGCAAAATGCAAAAAAGCCGCGCCCAGTAGCATACCCAAAGAAACTACCCACAAACCTTTTTGCGGCCAGATCTGATTGCCATATTCGATACCGGGCAATAATAAAGAAAATGCGGTAGCGGCCAACATGACACCTGCCGCCATGCCTAACATACTGGCAAACAAACGTTCAGAAATCTGTTTAAAAAACAAAGCGGGCAGAGCACCAACACCCGTTGCTAAGCCGGCCAAAATACTGGCGATAAAACCAATAACTACAGTTTTACCGAACAACAGATACAACAATCCAAAAAATAGCAACTGTGACAACAAAAACACACCGACTATCACCGCCCAGCGCTTTAAAGGTGGCAATTCCATGAGTGTCTGATACTGTGGCATTGCTACCAACCGCTGATACTGTTCTACAATGTATGACTCAATCACCTGCATGTTGCTCTCCCCATCTTATTATTATAAAAGCTTGAGAGGCAATTATACTGAAGCTGCACAAATATACGCTGATAAGTTTGCGAAGGCTGGCAATTAAAGGTTTCTTACAACGGGTAACCTCATTTGTAATACCTTAATGATAACTATTCATTGTAAAGGCAAGTTTTTATAGAATGGATGACCGATCAGGTCAGACACTCCGCAGTTGCTTCAACACAGCCCACTAGCTGTACAAATTTAGACTGAATAGCGACTCTTAATCTATATAACGCCTGACTAAATCTGCATAATTATCGATACGTCTATCACGTAAAAATGGCCAGATTTGCCGAACTTGTTCACTGCGAGAGGCTGTCAAAGTGGCAAACAACAAAGTGTCTTGCATATGATCAGCGCTGGTGATAATTTCACCCTGTGGACCCGCAATAAAACTATTTCCCCAGAAATCGATACCACTACCCTGATCTGGTGCTGATTCAAAACCAATGCGATTACAGGAAATAACGGGAATGCCATTCGCTACTGCATGACTACGCTGAATAGTAATCCAGGCATCCAACTGTCGCTGTTTTTCTAATGGGTCATCGTAGGGATTCCAGCCGATCGCAGTTGGATAAATCAATAGCTCTGCTCCGGCCAAAGCCATTAATCGTGCTGCTTCTGGATACCATTGATCCCAACAAATTAACACTCCCAACTTACCAATTGAAGTCGAAATAGGCGTAAATCCCAAATCCCCAGGGGTGAAATAGAATTTTTCGTAAAACCCCGGATCATCTGGGATATGCATTTTTCGAAAAGTACCGGCAATACTACCGTCTTTATCAAATACTACCGCCGTATTGTGATACAGGCCTGGCGCTCTTTTTTCAAAAATAGTGGCAACAATAACAATGTTATGTGTTTTAGCTGCCTCAGCCAACACAAAACTACTGGGGCCTGGAATGCTTTGCGCAAGATCAAAACAAGCAGTATCTTCACTTTGACAAAAATAATGGTCAAGATGTAATTCCGGCAAAACCACCAAGTCTGCTTGTTGTTGTGCTGCCAACTCAATCTGCTGGAGTGAATAAGCAAGATTACGTTCCCGACCACTATTGCAACTTTGTTGCACTGCGCAGGCAATAAGAGAGTTTTTCATAAAAAACGAGCCTATCTATAATATCTTCGACTTAAAAGTTTAAGGTTACAAAAGCCGGAATCTGCATGCTGGCGCAATGCAAACTGCCATACTGATGGACTAAAGCCCGACAGGGTATAGGAATGATTTCATGCGAGGGAAAACAGGCACTTAAACGCTCCACAGCCACTTTATCCATATCATCCTCATAAACAGGCACCAACACCGCACCATTTATAATTAAAAAGTTAGCATAATTAGCCGGTAAAGGTGCGCCTTGCTCATCGACAATGGGCTTAGGCAAAGGTAAAGGGACCAATTGATAGGCTTCCCCATCGCAAGTGGTAAAAGCTTTTAATTGTGCTTCCATGCTTTTAAGCCCCAAGTAATGCGGATCGTTCTCATCATCACAACAGGTATAAGCAATGGTATGGCTATCGACAAAACGTGCTAGCGTGTCGATGTGCGCATCGGTATCATCACCCGCCAGATTATTCTGTTCTAACCATAAAATACGTTTAGCTCCCAGATAATTCTGCACTTGACTGCTTATCGATTCTGCCGATAAGGAGGGATTACGGTTAGGATTGAACAGGCAGTTTTTGGTAGTCAATAGTGTTCCCGCACCATCCGACTCGATACTACCTCCCTCCAAAACCAAATTAACTGTCGCAGTAGGATGCCCCTTAAAAAGGGGATGGGCAAACAATGTCAGATTTAAGGCATTATCTGCTTCATGAGGATATTTATTACCCCAGCCGTTAAATCTAAAGTTAAGCAATTGCAACTTAGCTTTGGGATGCTGCCATTCCATACTTAAAAACACGGTATCCCGCAACCATATATCATTATATTCAGCATGAATATAATGAATAACCGGATTATTACCTAACTGGGCTTGAATGTGCTCTTGATGCTCACCATTTTTGCACAAAATAAGCAAGGGCTGAAAGCGGCTGATGGTGGTGGCTATCAACTGATAATTGCTTTCTACCGCCGACAGATTAGTAAAGTCGCCGCTTGTATGCGGCCAAGCGATAATGACTGCAGATTGCGGTTCCCATTCAGCTGGAAAACGGATCATGTGTGACTCCCTGAATATAATTAGTTATAGTGGCATATTGTACCAACAAGCCAGCGGCATGCACACGATATGTAAATCTGTTTAATAACTATGATTGGGTAGTGCTGATTAGGCGACTATCAGTTTCATGTTTTACAATTTTCGACATAATCTGATAAATAACATGTTCGCCTGCTTCGTTTTTAGTACGAGCTTCAATTGATACAGAAAATCCATATTCTGGAGCAATCAATAATGGATCATGTTCTGGACCAACGAATTTAGAGTAAGGAATATAAATCGTAACTATTCAGCGTAAATAATTAAAAAAAAGCTTGACAAGGTTTTTGGTCGAAAAATAAAAAATTCAGTGAACTGCCAGCTTGTAGTGGAATGACGTATTTAGCTACGCATTCGGCAACTACAATTCCTCAATTGCAACATTAAATAGAAGGGTAGTGACTCTTGGTCGTTCGTGGCCTACATCGCAACCTCGAAGGCAAAAATCGACTTTTAAAACTGGCCTTATAATACCGCTAACAGTAACGGTTTAGCGGTATATTAGTTTGACTGTCGATAATATCAACATTGAAGACACCATCAAAAAAGTTCAGCAACTGATCGCTGATGAAGAGCATATGTCATCAGCTTTGCGTGCGACCTTAGAAGTCATGATCATGCTGATTCAAATAATGGCTAATCGTTTAAGCCTGACTAGCCGAAATAGCAGCAAACCGCCTTCTACGGATCGTTTTAAAGATCAAGACAAAGTCAGTGGCGATGACGAGAACAAAGGCAAAAATAGAAAGCGCGGTGGGCAGTTCGGTCGGATAGGTACAACTTTAAAAAAAGTGGACGATCCCGATGAAATTGAAATTCTGGAATTAGATCGGGCGACTTTACCACCAGGGAACTATCAGGAAGTTGGTTTTGAGATCCGCCAAGTATTTGATATTGAGATTCAGCGCCTTGTGACCGAATACCGCGCTCAAGTTCTGGAAGATCAATTTGGCAAACGTTTTACAGCCTCTTTTCCGGTTGAAGTCACTAAAGCGGTGCAATACGGGAATGGCGTCAAAGCACAGGCCGTGTATTTGTCTCAATATCAACTCATTCCCTACCAACGTGTTCAAGAGCAATTTCAGGATCAATTCCAACTACCGATCAGTGTCGGCTCAATCTTTGAATTTAACCAGCAAGCTTATCATTTGCTCGAACAATTTGAATTGAAACTCATCACGAAAATACTCGCCTCGTCCCTATTGCATTCCGATGAGACCGGGATCAACATCAATGGGAAAAATCATTGGCTGCACTGTATTTCGAACCAGCAATGGACGCTCTTTTACGCCCACGCCAAACGCGGCATGGAAGCAATAACCGCTATGAATGTTTTAACCCGTTTTACAGGTATTCTCTGCCACGATCACTGGAAGCCCTATTTCCAGTTGAACTGCCTGCATGCCTTATGTAACGCTCACCATTTGCGCGAGCTGACCTATGCCGAAGAACAAGAGAACCAAGCATGGGCTAAGGATATGCGAGAGTTGCTTGTTTCTATCAATGAGGCTGTTAAGGCCCAGGGCGGTGTTTTATCCGATTCTATAGCGGCAGGCTATACCGATCAATATCGGGCAATTCTTAAAGAGGCTGAGCAGGAATGTCCTCCCCCGCTCCCAGAGAGAAAGGAAGGACAACGGGGACGACTTAAACGCAGTAAATCGCGAAACTTATTGGAGCGGTTAATCAACTTTGAGCAGCAAACCTTAAGGTTTATGACTGATGCCAAGGTACCCTTTACCAATAACCAAGGAGAGAACGACATCAGAATGACCAAGGTTCACCAAAAGATTTCAGGCTGTTTTCGTAGTCAGGAAGGTGCTGATATTTTTTGCCGTGTTCGAAGTTATTTATCAACATGCCGGAAAAACAACATATCAGCCAGCGAAGCGTTGACACTGCTCTTTAATGGCAAATTGCCGGATTTTATACGGTGACGACCAAAATTCGCTGAGCGTGATAAATTACGCTGAATAGTTACTATAAATCCTAGAATTGCTATCAATGTAATCTATAACTTGTGAAAAAAATCTTTCTAAGATTTCCCTTCCACCATCTGCATTTAATCCGAACACCCCATTTGACGGGTAATAATTAAAATTGAATACAATGATGCCAAATCGGTTTAATGGCACTGATTTGAATAAATCACTATGAATAAAAGTAATGGGCTGCAACGCTGGATTTAATGCGGCATTCGCAATGGCACAATTTATAGCATCTTGATTAAAATCTACGCCAACTACCGATGTACAGCCTATTTTTTTTAACAGGAAAGCAAAATAGCCACTACCACAGCCCATATCTAAAGCACTATTAGTTGCTTTTTGCTGCAAAATGTAATGTCCGAAAAATGAGCTGGTTATACCAAAATCTGAGGGGAAAACGTTTTTGTCTATGTTTAAAGCGATACCATCCTGCTCTATCACATAAGGCTGCCGATCCAAATAGGAGGCTAATTCATCTTCTCTGGCCAAGATATCCATATAGTCACCTGTCAATGCAATTTTGTATTTTAACATACTCCAACGACTTACAACTTAGCGTTAGAGTCACTTTCTGTCACGTACACTTACTTTATATCCCATCAGCATCTATCAATATTTGCTTATTAGGTTTTTACAATTAAATCAATAACCTGCAATCTCTCTCCCAGCATAAACTTGCAACCGCTTGCACCGCCCCGCCACTACAGCGTAAAGTAAGCTTTCATCTACTCACTGCTTGAGAGACGCTATGACCAATACCGATGCTTGTACCTATGTGATTTTCGGCGCAACTGGTAATCTGGCGCGACTAAAGCTAATACCTGGTTTTTATCATCTTGATCTGGAAAATAAATTGCCGGAAGGCACGCGCATTGTTGCTGTGGGGCGACGACCTTGGGATACGGCAGACTGGCTAGCAGAAGTTAAAACCATGCTCAATGAAAAGGAAGGGGCAAATCTTGATCCTGAAGTATTTGCTCGTTTTAGCGCCCGCCTAGATTATCACCGCGGACAGTTGAATGAATTAAGCTGCTATGAAACGTTGACTGATACCTTGCAAGACCAACGATTTTCTAAAAACATGGCATTTTATTTAGCCATCAGTCCAGATGATTTTGGTACGACAGTAGAATTGCTGAGCCAGGTCTCTTTATTTAATGAAGAATATGGCTGGCGGCGAGTGATAATAGAAAAGCCGATTGGTTACGATCTTGATAGTGCCAAAGCGTTGCAAAAAAGCCTGGAACGCTATTTAACTGAGCAGCAAATTTACCGTATTGATCACTATCTGGGCAAAGGTATGGTGCAAAATGTTTTGGTGTTTCGCTTTGCTAATGTCATGCTGGAACCTCTGTGGAATCGCAATTACATTGATCACATTCAAATTACCCACGCAGAAGATATGGGTATAGGAAGTCGTGCTGAGTATTACAACAGCGCAGGAGCCTTACGTGACATGCTGCAAAGCCATTTGTTGCAATTATTGACATTAGTGGCCATGGAGCCACCTGTTTCCATGGATTCTGAAGCGTTAAGAGATGAAAAGGTAAAAGTTTTAAAGTCAATAAGGCCTATACCCAAATCTGCGGTACATGCCCAGGCATTTCGCGGTCAGTATGCCAAAGGCACCATTAGCGGCCAAAAAGTAAAAAGTTATTTGGAAGAGGATAATATTCCTGTGGGTAGTACCACGGAAACCTTTGCCGCCATGAAAGTTCTAATTGATAACTGGCGGTGGCGTGGTGTGCCTTTTTATCTACGTACCGGCAAACGCATGGCTGCGGGACAATCCAGTATTGCTATTTGTTTTCGGCATCCGCCGTTACAGTTTTTTCGCGATACGCATGTCAGTTGCATGAATCCTAACTGGGTTTTGATGGGTATACAACCGGAAGAATGTATTCGCATGGAGATGACAGTTAAAGAATCCGGCCTGGAAATGCGTACACGTACCACTAGTCTAGATGCCAGTTTTCGCCATCCCAATGAGCGTAAGGTTGATGCTTACGAAGATTTATTACTGGATGTGATGAAAGGTGATCGCTCGTTATTTTTGCGTTTCGATGAAGTAGAGTACGCGTGGCGTATAGTAGACCCGATTTTGCAAACCTGGGCAATGGAGCGTGAATACATTGCCACATATCCAGCAGGAACCTGGGGGCCCTCTGAAAGCCAGCGCTTATTTGAAAAAGAAGGCCAGTTCTGGCGGAACTCGTTAATGCCGGAATGCTCAACTTGAGTTGATGATGATACTAAGTCAACAAATTGAGCAATAACTTTTGCTGACCGCTTTCATACATATAAGTTAATGCGACACATTGCCAGTAAGCTTAAATAAACGAAATTTGTTGATATCAATCAAAACGGTTATGCACACATCTATTTTGGAAATTAATATTAAAAATGCTTGACAAAATAAGCTATTGAATTACAAGGAATTAAGCTAAGTCATTGATTTTCAATAATTAGAATACTGTATAAACTTTATACAATCTAACAAAAAGCCAATAAATTACAGTACTAAGACTCCATTAATAGCGTTAATCCACAGAGTTATCCACAGCTTTTGTGGTTAACTCTATTTTTACTTGTTAGGTTAGCCACTTAGCAGCTAAACTGCTACATATGGCTTAAGAATCTCCGCTTAGTCAATAGCATAAAATAAAGCAAGCCGATACTAATCTGCCAGGTTTGCTAAAATACTTTACCTGCAAATTTATACCTAAGGATAACGCATGCTTCCTGACTGGGAAAAACTGATAGTCGGAACACTGGCAATGTTGTTACTGTTCTTAATGTGGCCCGGCATTAAAGCAGCAATGGCGCGCAGCAAAAACGCACCATCTGACTGGCCTAGCCTATTAATACCGTTAGCTCTGGTAGTTATATTTGTGGTCTTTTTAATAGCAATGGTCTGAAATGAACGAAGAATTATACGCAGAAGAAGCCGATGATGGCGACGAAGTAGAATATTATGCAATACGCCCCAACAAAACACGGATTAAGCAGGAAATTGCGGGAGTACATGCCATGGCAGAAGAAATTACCCAATTATCTGCCAGCCATATTGCTGAATTTGAGTTACCGGAAAGCATAGAGCAGGCTTTGTTGGAAGCCGCCAAAATGGGGCAGAATTCGGCCAGAAAACGCTTACTAAAATATATTACCGCCCAGTTGCGTAATATTGATCTTGAGCCCATACAGGAAAAACTGGCTCGGATGAAAAATCAAAGTGCGCATGCTGTCCGTGAGCATCATCAAATTGAACGCTGGCGCAATGTGCTGGTGGCTGATACGGGTACACAGCAACTAACCAAGTTAATAAGTGAGTTTCCTAACGCAGATACTCAACATATTCGGCAATTACAACGTAATGCCCAAAAAGAAGCAAAAGAGGCCAAACCGCCCAAATCTGCACGCTTGCTATACCAGTATTTAAAGGAATTAATCAGCGGCGTGGAATAATGCAAACTGATTATAATCCGACTTGTTTATGAGGTTGAGTACCGGCCGACCGGCTCACCCGCTTTTCAAACCGCAGGACCGGTATTTTATTAACGAACAAGGCTGGTGGTTTTATACGGTGGATAAAATTAGTGGTCCGTATAAAACCAAAGCAGAATGTGTCAGTGCGTGCCGACTGTACATCCAACGTCGGGACGGCTTATTACCCTAAGCGCTCTATCATACCCTCTGCCTGCTTAGCGAAGGCTTTAAGATCACCTTTGCTAACCGTTTCGCGCGGAATAACCAAAGCAGCATCAATATCCACGTAAATAAATACATACTCTTTATGCTTTTCTACCCTGAGTATTTCTGCCCAAGGCGTTTTGTGTTTACCGCCTGGCGATTTTTCCAACAAACATTCAGGTTCTATGGTTAGATTGTGAATACCGAACATGGCTTTCTTTTCGGCTTCTGTGTATTTATTAAAAAACTGACGGCGCATATCCATTTTCATAAAATACGGCGAACTCAAGCCCCATACTATTGCCAACAATGTAATATAGGCTGTCGTCATCATATCGACATAGTAAACATAATAGAACATACCAATTGCCAACATAACACCCGGTACAAACAAACGGTTTTGACGGATTTTCTTCTGTAATTCGCGGTCATTGGCTAACCTGAGCTCGTTGAAGTGCAACAGGTCTTTTTCGCGGAATTCGTATTCAATTTCTAACATTTTAATTTACTCGGTAATTAATGCATTTTAATTTTAGCGTGGGTACTGCGCCGGAACAGATTAGACAAACTCAGCATAGCGGTGCGGAAATAGCCGTGTATAGCAATTTGGTGCATTTTATATAAGGATAAATAGACAACATAGGCAACAAAACCACCCACACTGACGGTACCCATCAAACTACCCATTAAACTACCCACAGTACTGTATTTACCCAAAGAAACCAGTGAACCATAGTCATGATAAACAAATTTGACTGCTGGTTTGTTGTATTGACGGTTAATCAATGTTTTAGCAACTGCCGAAGCTTGTTGATGCGCAGCCTGTGCGCGTGGTGGAACATTACCTGTATGGCCTTCCCAAACACAAGCGGCACAATCACCAATGGCAAAAATATTAGGATCGCTGGTTTGCAAGGTTTGATCAACGACTAATTGGTTCAAGTGGTTGGTTTCCAGACCATCCAGATGCTTCATCCAGTCAGGTGCTTTAATGCCCGCCGCCCACACTTTCAAATCCGCCTCAAACACTTCACCGTCGTGGGTATGTACTGCAGTTTCGGTCACTTCAGTAACACGACGCCCCAACTTAAGATCAATACCCAGTTTCACCAATTGTTGCTGGGTGGCATTGGACAAACGCGGCGGCAGGGCTGGTAATAATTGTGTTGCTGCTTCAATTATGGTAATTTTGACTTTATCCGAATCTTCTAGACCATAAGTTGCCAGAAGCTTGGTTACTTGGTGTAACTCTGCTGACAACTCAACCCCAGTTGCACCAGCACCCACGATTACTATGGATACTGGTTTGTCTTTCAGACTGTTTTGGCCGGCATAGGACTTGATGTAATAGGTTTCGACCAGTTGTTTTTGAAAGCGGTAGGCCTGAGTGGTGGTATCGATAAACATACAGTGCTTATCAACGCCTTTAATACCAAAGGTATTACTGACACTGCCAACGGACAATACTAAGGTATCGTATGTAAAGGTACGGCGCGGAATTAATTCAACACCTTGATCATTAAGAGTCGGGCTGACATAAATTTCTTTTTTTTCACGATTTAAGCCTTCCATTCGTCCTAAGCGAAACAAAAAATTGTTTCGGTGCGCTTGAGACAAGTACTCAATTTCTTCAGCTTCAGCCAGTGTGCCAGAGGCCACTTCATGCAGCAAAGGCTTCCAGATATGTGTTGAGGTTGCATCCAGCAGGGTAATCTCTGCCAATGCCTGTTTACCGAGTTTATGCCCCAAATGGGTTGCTAATTCAAGCCCGGCAGCACCGCCACCAACAATCACAATTTTATGCATATCAGTCATTACTTTCCCCTATCAGTCGTTCGCATGGCGAACCAGAAAATCGATCCCTGTTAATCAATCACCCTGTTTTGGGTATTATAACCAATCAGACTAATACTGATTGATTTTGACTAGACTTGATTAACCAACCTGTTGTTTATGCTCTAAAAACTAAATGGCAAACAAGCTTTCTTGATTTGGGATTGCTCTTTAAGTCTGTTGAATAGCACAGAAAGACGATATCTCCCGCTAAAAAATCTATCTTCAAGTTTTAAACCGCTAATACGCTCAAACTCGCGCAAGTTATGGGTAACGAGAGTTGCATTTGTAGAAAGCGCATGCAAAGATCATTGGCACCAATAGGCGTTCCGGCTTCTTTTCGTTGCGTGAATTGTGTCGCATAGTGTTTGCACCAGCTAAGTTTGGTATCTTATTTGACAGGTAAGTATTCGCTATGCCGTAAAACATTTGTTTTACAACAGATGTTTTAGGAAAAGGAATTTGTTTTTTAGTGGCAATTGATAGCTTCGATGCTGGATTTCGTTAACTTAAACAAGCCTACGAGTTCGCGCATTTGTTACATTGCAGCGCACAGTTTTCATACCATGAACGGAATATGCGGAGTTGTAGGCGGGGTCCAGGTAATAAATCCCCGCCTATGTCATTATTTTCTATTTCTTGATATACAAATCGGTAATGGTACCTTCTATCATTTCCGCAGCAAAGGCAAACGATTCTGATAGGGTTGGATGCGCATGAATAGTCAGACTAATGTCTTCTGCATCGGCACCCATTTCCAGGGCTAATACCGCTTCTGCTATCAGTTCACCTGCACCTGGCCCAACAATACCCGCACCTAGAATACGTCCAGTGTCTTTATTGGTAATAATTTTTGTTAGACCTTCATTACGCCCCATACTCAAAGAACGGCCACTGGCGGCCCATGGAAAGGTAGCTTTTTCGTAGTCTATACCTTGCGCTTTTGCTTGAGTTTCGCTTAAACCCATCCAAGCCACTTCTGGATCGGTATAGGCTACTGAAGGTATGGTTAAGGCATCGAATCCGGCTTTAATACCGCTGATTACTTCGGCGGCAATTTTGCCTTCGTAACTGGCTTTGTGCGCCAACATGGGGTTGCCGACAATATCGCCTATGGCAAAGATATGACTAACATTGGTACGCTGTTGTTTGTCGACTGGAATAAAACCTTGTTCATCCACAGTAACACCCGCTTTATCGGCATCGATCAATTTGCCGTTTGGTCTGCGCCCCACGGCTACTAATACCACATCAAACAGGTCTGATTCGGGTGCATTTTTGCCTTCAAAACTGACTTTTAAGCCTGCTTCGGTCGCTTCTATAGATTTTACTCGCGTCTCTAACCAGAGATTGTCGTATTGTTTTTTAATACGGCGTTGTAACGGTGTAACCAAATCCTTGTCGCAACCAGGAATGATTTGATCCATTAATTCGACTACGCTAATTTTTGAACCCAGCGCATGGTAGACAGTTGCCATTTCCAAACCAATAATACCTCCACCTACGATCAGCATTTTTTGTGGTATCGTTTTCAATTCCAAGGCATCAGTTGAATTCCACAAACGTTCGTCGTCATTGGGAAATACCGGAATTTTGGTCGGATGTGAGCCTGCTGCAATAATGGCTTTATCAAAGCTGATGGTTTGTTGACCCGTTGCCGTGTCTACCACTAGGCTGTTGGCTGATACAAATTTGCCTGCACCTTGTATCAGAGTAATATTGCGTTGTTTAACCAGTTTTGCCAAACCTTGATTTAGGCCCTGACTGACACTTTTTTTCCAGTTTCTAATAGCATCCAGATCAATACTTGGCTTACCAAAGCTAACACCATGTTCGGCTATTGCGTCTGCTTCATGTATGATATGCGCTACATGCAGCAAGGCTTTAGACGGTATACAGCCAACGTTTAAACAGACCCCGCCTAAAACGGGAAAACGTTCTACCAGCACTACTTTTTGACCCAGGTCAGCCGCCCGAAATGCGGCAGTATAGCCGCCGGGGCCACCACCTAGCACCAGTACTTCAGTATGAATTGCGGAATTGGCGTCCATACATTTGCTCCTAGAGTAATAATCGGCGAATATCGCCCAGATAATTTTTAAGTGCTTCCATAAAGCGTGCACCTTCTGCTCCGTCGATCACTCGGTGATCGTAGGTTAAATCCAACGGCAGCATTAATTTCGGTTCAAATGCAGAACCATTCCAAACCGGTTGCATTTTGGCACGGGTGACGCCTAATATTGCCACCTCTGGCGCATTGACAATTGGTGTAAAGGCCGTGCCGCCAATGCCGCCTAAGCTGGAAATAGTGATACATCCACCTTGCATTTCGTTGGGTTTAAGTTTGCCTTGGCGGGCTAATTCACTTTTTTCGGCAAGTTCAGCCGTTAACTGTAACAGGCTTTTTTGGTTAACATCACGTATAACAGGTACAACCAAGCCATTGGGTGTATCAACAGCAATACCAACATGGAAGTAGTGTTTAAAAATCTGTTTCTCGCCATCAGCCGATAAAGAGCTGTTAAAAGCAGGATATTTTTGCATGGCTGCCACTAAAGCTTTCATAATGAAAACTAAACCAGTCACTTTAACCGCGTCTTTTGCTAAACCAGCATTGACCGATTTACGGAAGTTTTCCATTTCATCAATCGACACTTCATCGTGGTAAGTCACCAAAGGCAGATTTAACCAGACGCGGGTAAGATTTTGTCCGGTTAAACGTTTTATTTTACTTAGTGCTTTTTCTTCGATTGGACCAAATTGAGCAAAATCAACGGCCGGGATAGATGGTATACCTGCACCTGTACTGGCAGAGCTTGCAGTAGCTAAGGATTTTTTAACAAAGTTCTTAACATCGTCTTTTAGTATCCGGCCTTTATGCCCACTACCATTGGCTATTTTGCTCAGATCTACACCTAATTCACGGGCAAACAATCGTACGCCGGGTGTAGCATGTGGTTTGAATCCCAAGTTACTTTCCGAGCTGGGCGTAGCTTCTACCACTACTGCCTGTTTTGGTGATTCTACAACGGGAGCAACTGTTTGCGGAGCAGTCGCAACTGCGACAGGTTCGTTACTTACAACGGGGGCAGCTTGCTCAGCTTTACTAGGTGATGCAGCTTCGTCACTAACTTCCAAAGTAGCCACCAAAGTACCTTCCGCCACTTTGTCGCCTACCTTAATATGTACCTGTTTAATTTTACCAGCAACACTGGCGGGTAAATCCATGGTGGCTTTGTCAGTTTCCATGACTGCCAGCGTTTGCTCCAGCACCACTTCATCGCCTGGTTTGATTAAGACATCAATAATATCAATGTCAGCGACATTTCCCAGATCAGGGACTTTTATTTCAATTAAAGAACTCATGTCGTATCTTTCCGTTAAACCAGCCAAGGAGAGCTTATATTGGGGTTGATATTGTATTTCGCGATTGCCACATCAAGCTTAGTGGCTTCAAATTCACCTGCTTGCACCAAGCCATAGAGAGCTGCAATGGTAATATGGTAACGATCCACCTCAAAAAAACTACGCAAATTTGCACGGGTATCGGAACGTCCAAAACCATCGGTACCCAGTACAATATACGATCTTTTTACATAGGCACGAATCTGCTCTGCAAAAGCCCGCATATAGTCAGAAGCAGCAATCACAGGCCCCTTAGTACCAGACAAACAGGTTTCAACATGCGAAATACGTGGCGTTTCGGTAGGATGCAGGCGATTCCAACGTTCGCAGCTTTGGCCATCTCTGCCTAGTTCGGTAAAGCTTGGGCAACTCCAAATATCAGCATCAATACCCCAATCTTCGTCTAAAAGCTTGGCAGCCGCAATCACTTCCATAAAGATGGTGCCTGAACCCAACAGTTGCACACGAGGCTTTTTAGTGTGCGAACCTTTTTTGTACAGGTACATGCCTTTTAGAATATTGCTTTCGGCTCCCTCTGGCATAGGGCTTTGTTCATAATTTTCATTCATCAAAGTGATGTAATAAAAAATATCTTCCTGTTCGACAAACATTCGGCGCAAGCCATCTTGAATGATAACAGCCAACTCACAAGCAAAAGTTGGATCGTAAGAGTAACAGTTCGGAACCGTAGCAGACATTAGATGGCTATGACCATCTTCGTGTTGCAAGCCTTCGCCATTTAGAGTGGTTCTACCAGCAGTGCCACCTAGCAAAAAGCCACGTGTACGTTGGTCAGCTGCTGCCCAAATTAAATCGCCTACCCGTTGAAAGCCAAACATTGAGTAGTAAATAAAAAACGGTATCATGGGTACGCCATGTGTGGAATAGGCTGTACCAGCCGCTATCCAATCACACAAACCACCTGCTTCGTTAATACCTTCTTGTAACACTTGACCGTGCTTGTCTTCCTTGTAAAACATTAATTGTTCGGCATCCTGTGGCGTATATAACTGACCGACTTGCGACCAGATACCCAATTGTCTGAACATGCCTTCCATACCAAAGGTACGCGATTCATCTGGTACGATAGGTACGATTCGTTTACCAATTTGTTTGTCTTTTACCAGTATATTAAGGATACGTACAAAAGCCATAGTGGTGGATATTTCATGGCCTTCGCCAGTACCTTCCAATAAGGCTTTGAAGGTTGCTAAGGGTGGAATTTCTAGTGGGTAGGCTTTAGTTCTACGCGCCGGCAGATATCCACCTAAATCAATACGACGTTGACGTAAATATTTTAATTCTTCAGAGTCTTCGGCAAAACGCAAATAGGGCAAGTTAACCAATTCATCATCACTAACCGGTAATTGGTAGCGGTCACGAATGCGTTTAATGGATTCCGGACTCATCTTTTTTTGCTGATGACTGGTGTTCTGAGCCTGACCAGAATCACCCATACCATAACCTTTAATGGTTTTGGCTAAAATCACGGTTGGTTGACCACGATGGTTTACTGCAGATTGATAGGCAGAAAAGACTTTGATGGTATCGTGACCACCTCGATTAAGCTCCCAAATATCGTGATCGGTATAATCTTTAACCAGTTCCTGTAATTCCGGGGTGTTAAAAAAACGCTCGCGAACGTAAGCGCCATCTTTAGACTTGAAAGTTTGATAATCACCATCCACGCATTCCATCATGCGCTTCACAATAAGTCCTTTAGTGTCTCTGGCCAGGATTGGATCCCAACGTCGCCCCCAAATCACTTTGATTACATTCCAGTTGGCACCACGAAAATTGCCTTCCAGTTCCTGAATGATTTTGCCATTACCACGTACAGGACCATCCAATCGTTGCAGATTACAATTGACTACAAAAATAAGGTTATCCAGCTTTTCGCGGCCAGCCATGCCGATAGCACCCAAGGTTTCTGGTTCATCAGTTTCGCCATCGCCCAAAAACGCCCAAACTTTACGTCCTTCCGTATTGGTAAAACCCCTATCCTGCATATAACGCATAAAACGGGCTTGATAGATGGCCATAATGGGTCCTAAACCCATGGAAACCGTTGGAAATTGCCAGAAATCAGGCATCAGCCAAGGATGCGGATAAGATGACAAACCATTGCCACCCACTTCCTGACGGAAATTATCCATTTCCTTATCAGTTAAGCGACCCAGTAAAAAAGCATTAGCATAGGTACCCGGCGCAGAATGCCCTTGAGAGAAAATTAAATCGCCACCATGTTTATCGCTAGGCGCATTCCAGAAATGATTTTGTCCTACATCATAGAGGGTGACCGCCGAAGCAAAACTGGCTATATGTCCACCCACATTGGTGTATTTATTGGCACGTAACACCATCATCATGGCATTCCAGCGCACGTAAGAACGAATAGTCCGCTCTATATCGGTATTACCTGGGTATTTGGGTTGCTTATCGACCGTGATGCTATTGATATAAGCAGTCGTTGCAGAAAAGGGTATATTCGACCCCCATTGTCTGGCTGTACTAACCAGCTTTTCGATCAGAAAACTAGCTCGCTCGTTGCCTTCTTTGGCAATGACCGATTCGAGAGATTCCATCCATTCTCTGGTTTCGTCAGGATCAATATCTTGAGTTCCGTTAACGTCGTGGTTTAAGCTGTTGTTCATTACGGTGCCTAGTTTAAAATCGTTGGACAAACTATGAAAAAGGATACCTGAAAAGGCTGCTTTGAGCATGTTTTTTTCCGATTTACACGTTTTGAAACAGCACAGCAGCTAGGCGTTACGCCAACTTTAAGGCAGTTAACAATAAATTAAATAAGAAGTCAGCATTTTTAGCGATAAAAAATTGTTGCTACACATCAAAACCTGCCTCTTTCTTGAACTTGGTTTTGCTAATAAAAATTGATACTTAGACTTTTTTTACAAACTCTGATTTCAATTTCATGGGGCCAATGCCGTCTATTTTACAATCAATATCGTGATCCCCATCGACCAATCGTATATTCTTAACTTTGGTGCCAACTTTAACAACTAAAGAAGAGCCTTTTACTTTCAGATCCTTAATAACAGTAACAGTATCACCGTCTTTCAGCTCATTACCATTTGCATCTTTAAAGGTAGTAGTCAGTAATTCTGCTTCATTCGCTGCTGATTTTGGCCATTCATGAGAGCATTCAGGACAGATATACATTTCGGCTTCTGCATAGCTATATTCAGAGCCGCATTTTGGACAATTTGGTAAATCACTCATGCTTTAATATTTCCTGATTTTATGGGTGTATTTTGTTCGTATACCGAATTTATTCGGTTATTCCAGAATTGACGATGGCTATTGCAAATATGCTTTAGCGCAAAGGAGTGGAGTTTGAAACTGGGACAAATGGCTTTGATAGTGCACCTGAATAATTGCATTTTTGTAATAAACCGCAAATTTTGTCTATTCTGTGGACAATTATATACCAAAAAACCTTGGCAATACTGCTTAACACGCAGAGTTTATATAAAAAACCTCAAATATCTTATAAATAGATAAGCTTATCGTTTAATGTCATAAATTAACGAACAATCACGCTGGCATAATATCCACTCTTATCGAATATATAGAAGAAAAGGCATTTATCAATGAATTTATTATATACAGCCTCCGGATTTGCTGTCGGTCTATTGGTAGGTATCACTGGGGTGGGTGGCGGCTCTTTAATGACACCTTTGCTGGTATTTTTGTTTGGCTTTAAACCTGCGGTAGCTGTTGGCACAGATTTAATTTACGCAGCACTCACCAAATCTGTAGGCGTTTTTGTACACCATGGCAAACATCGCTCAGTTGACTGGAGAATTGTGGGTTTATTAGCGCTAGGCAGCTTACCTTTTGCTGGATTGACTCTGTATATGCTTAACAGCTTTATTGCAAACGGCAAGGAAATCAGTCACGCCATGACCTTTACTTTAGGTGTCGCTTTACTTCTTACTGCATTATCTTTATTAGTCAGAAGCATCTTAATGCGTAGAGCATCCAAAGAAGCAATTGTTGATGACCAGCTGAGTACTGTTGAAAACAGTGGCAGATTCTCACCACGCTGGGAAAAAATTGCCACGGTAATAACTGGCGCTATTTTAGGCGTATTGGTGACATTATCTTCAGTAGGTGCAGGGGCACTGGGTACTGTAGCCTTACTGTTTCTGTATCCGCGCATGTCCACTTTAAAGATTGTGGGAACTGATCTGGCACATGCCATTCCATTGACCGCCGTCGCAGGTTTGGGACATTTAAGTATGGGAAACTTCGATTTGGATTTACTGCTGAGCTTACTACTTGGATCGGTACCCGGAATTTGGATAGGCAGTCATTTGAGCGCTAAAATACCCGAACATTATCTGCGACCTGTATTGGCAACACTGTTGCTAGTCATTGGTACAAAATTTGTTCTACAATAACTTCCACTAAACTGACTCAGGACACCAAAAATTCAGTTTGCCGAATTCTTGGTATCCTGAGTACATTTTAAGAATTATTCTCCAGATCTTGATGCGCGCTTACGGTCATTCTCACTTAGGAGTTTTTTACGTAAGCGTATAGACTGAGGTGTGACCTCAACTAACTCGTCTTCATCAATAAATTCCAATGCTTGTTCAAGGGTCATTTTTTGAATTCGGGTTAAAATCAAGTTTTCGTCGGTTCCGGCTGCACGTATATTAGTAAGCTGCTTGGCTTTGGTGGGATTGACAACCAGATCGTTAGCACGTGAGTGAATACCCACTAACATACCTTCATATACTTCATCAGCATGTACTAAAAATAATTCACCCCGCTCCTGCAAAGCAAATAAGGCGTAAGCCAGTGCTTTACCTTGCACCATAGACACCAAAACCCCACGTTTACGCATACCAATAATACCGGGTTTTACAGGTCCATAATGGTCAAATACATGGTAAAACAAGCCAGAGCCTGATGTCGAGGTCATAAATTCGGTTTGAAACCCAATCAGGCCGCGCGAAGGTACCATATATTCTAAACGAATTCGGCCTTTACCATCAGGCACCATGTTAATCAGATCGCCTTTACGTTCGCCCATTTTTTCCATGATGGCGCCTTGGTGAGCATCTTCTACTTCGATGGTCACCATTTCAAACGGCTCACTCATTTCACCATCGATTTCCTTAAGAATAACTTCTGGACGCGAAACACCCAGTTCAAATCCTTCGCGACGCATATTTTCAATTAGAATGGATAAATGCAGCTCACCACGACCTGACACTTTAAATTTATCTGGATCTGCCGTGTCTTCGACCCGTAACGCCACATTATGTTGTAACTCTTTATTTAAGCGATCTCGAATTTGTCTTGAAGTAACGTATTTACCTTCTTTTCCAGCAAAGGGAGAATTGTTAACCTGAAAGGTCATGCTTACGGTCGGCTCATCAACTTTTAGCGGAGGCAAAGCTTCGACGGTATCTTGCTGACAAAGTGTGTCGGAAATTTCTAATTTATCAATACCGGTAAAAGCAATGATATCGCCAGCCTGTGCTTGCGATACTTCTACCCGCTCCAAACCATGAAAACCAAAGATTTGTAGCATACGTCCATTACGCGTAGCACCTTCACGATTGATCAGCGTTAACGGCATGTTGGTTTTTACCGCACCACGTTGAATACGCCCAATACCAATCACGCCTACATATGAATTGTAATCGAGACTGATGACCTGCATTTGAAAAGGCCCTTCCAAATTTACAGCAGGAGGATTAACTTTATCAACGATAGTTTGGAATAGGGGAGTCATATCACCTGAGTCGATATCACCCGTTAATCCAGCATAGCCTTTTAAAGCTGAAGCGTAAACAATCGGAAAATCCAGCTGTTCATCAGTAGCTCCCAAACGATCAAACAAATCAAATGTTTGATCTATAACCCATTCAGAACGCGCACCAGGCCGATCAATTTTGTTAATTACTACAATGGGCTTTAAACCTAAGGCGAAGGCTTTTTGTGTCACAAAACGGGTTTGCGGCATAGGTCCATCGACCGCATCAACCAGTAGCAACACTGAATCTACCATAGACAGTACTCGCTCTACTTCACCACCAAAGTCGGCGTGTCCAGGAGTATCAACGATATTGATGTGATAACCATTCCAGTCGATTGCTGTGTTTTTAGCCAGAATGGTAATACCACGCTCTTTTTCCAGAGCATTAGAGTCCATGACTCGCTCATCGACCTTTTCGTGGGCATTAAACGTGCCTGATTGTTGAAGTAATTGATCGACCAGCGTAGTTTTACCATGATCAACGTGAGCGATAATTGCAATATTTCGAAGTTTTTCTATCACAGGATTTATTTGATGTTTTAAAAATAAAGTGGTGAATAAGACCATGCTTAATTCGACCAATGGAATTGAGATCAGGTTGATTTATACTTCTCGCATGACAAACTTTGTTCTACAAAAAATATAAAAAACACTCCTGTTAAGCTTAAGCGGGTATCCTGCCAGCTAAATCTCTACCTAAAAGCGTTGTTTAAAATTCTAGCTTGTTAAAACTTAATATGCTGAGAGTATATATCAACTTGATTTGTATAAATTAACTTTGTTCCCAAGGCAAGCCGTGAAAACGCCAACCATCAATGTTGCCACGATGTTTATCAGCATCAATTTGCCCTTCAAATCCTTGGGCAATATTAATGAGATGCTGATAACCGACAACATCCAGGGCTTTGGCCGCCTCTACCGATCTGACACCAGTTCTGCACAGTAATAAAACTGGCGTAGCTTTGTCGACGACTATTTGTTGAACCTGTTGCACAAAGCCAGTGTTCAACTGCATACCTGGAAACTCTTTCCAGGGTATATGCTTCGCACCGGGAGGATGACCGATAAAACTATGTTCTATAAAAGTTCGCACATCAATCAGTATTGCAGCAGGATTATTCTGTAAGAATGCCCAGCATTGTTTAGGCTCAAGATTTTCTATCATTTAGTTCTGCTCCGAAAATAATTTCTGTCCGATAAAATACGCCATATTTCTATTGCCGCACTGTAAATTACCTGTGCGTGCATATTCTTGATAAAAAATTAGCGTTAATGGTGCAAACAATCGTAACAATTCGTTACTTGCTAATAAATAATCTGGATTGTTTGGCCCTTTTTCATCCAGTTTGCTGCAATTAAATGTTTGATAAAACAGTAAGCCATCCACATTCAAGGCTGCCATTATCGCATTACACAGAGCCCGGTCAAGAAAACGACTGATGACAATGACATCATAACGCTCAGAACAGAGTATTTCTGACGTGATTAGGCATTGTCGCGTATTGATATTAAGAAGCCGATTCTGCGCCTCAGACTGCAAAATATTTAAAGCTATAGCGGAAATATCCCAGGCATCCACTGCTAATCCAGTTTCAGCCAGAAATAAGGCATTGCCGCCAGTGCCACAAGCCAAATCCAAAGCTTTTCCCTGCCGAGGAAGCAAAAACTGATGATCGGTAAGTACGACAGAAACACCGTTATCGTTATATTGAGTCTGTTTGGCATAATGTTTATCCCATTTTGCCTGCAATTGCATCATGGCGGATTCATTCCTATTCTACCTGGCAGCCACACCTGAATAAATTCAAGAAAAGAGCGAACTTTTGCTGATAAATATTTCCGATGCGGGTAAACCGCATAAACTTCCAATGGGCTTATACCATATTGTTCCATTACTACCTGCAATCGACCCAACTCTATATCACGCCCAACTATATAGCGGGGTAACATAATTAAACCTAAACCATTCACAGCCGCATTACGAATTGGATCAGCCATATTGGCCTGCATCCTGCCAGTGACAGTAACTGTGCGCTCCCCCAGTATGCCTTTAAAGCGCCACTTATTACGCGGAGGAATTGCCCAATTGATCAAACAGCTATGATCTTCAAGATCTTCAGGATCTTGAGGAATGCCATGTGTTTTTAAATAATCCGGTGATGCACAAACCACTAATGATGAGTTAGCCAATTTTCGCGCAACCAAACTTGTATCATTTAACTGTCCCAAGGAAATAGCAATATCAACCCCTTCATCAACCAGATCGACCTGTCCGCCTTTCAATAACATTTCCACCGATAAATCTGGATAATACTTAAGATATTCAGTTAAAGCCGGGGAAATATGAGTCGCCCCAATAACAGGAGGTGCACATATTTTCAATATACCGCGTGGCTCGGTTTGCAGCTTTGTAACGGCTGATTCCATTTCTGAAACATCAAGCAGTACTTGCTGACAGCGTTCCAAATATTCTTCACCTGCTTCGGTAAGACTCAAGCTACGAGTAGTGCGATTAAACAAACGGGTATTCAATTCGCTTTCAAGCTGCATAATGTGCTTGGTTGCCATGGCTCTAGAAATATCCAGGTCTTTTGCTGCCTTGGCAAAACTACCGGCTTTTGCAACACGCACAAATACATTCATACTGGTTAGTTTATCCATGACGGCCCCCAAAGTGCACTAAGACAGAAATAATTACTATTGTTTCCTAATTGTATACAAATTGTTTAGCAAACACCTAATTGTAAACTTTTTTTTATCCTGTATAGTAAACAGCAAGTGAGTAACTACGGCATTTCACTCAGTCAAGACATATATATTAAATTTAGAACACATGAACACTTTAAATAAAGACATTTTAATCAGCATTTTATGCATACTGGGCGTATTTAGCTTTGTTTCCGGTCTTTTTATCTGTTCTACACTGATTTTCGCTTGCTCAGCCCTCTTGAGCAACCTGATTTTTGCCGTTCCAAACTTAACAGCTAATTCATGAATTTGTAACTACCTCCTGGTGTTGTAATAACGAGCGGAACCTCCTCATCACACTCCGCTTGGTTTTTTACCTCCCTCTGCGCAAGCATTGGGAGGTTTTTTTTTTGTAATACCGGCAACGTGATATGATTTTTACGTTATTATCAAGAGTGTTAATTCATGTCTGACGTTTTACAACAATTAGCTGAAATTTTAGAACAACGCAAACTGGAATCTGCAAATGAATCCTATGTTGCCAGCCTGTATGCCAAAGGGCTAGACCACATTTTAAAAAAAATAGGCGAAGAAGCGACTGAAACCGTCATTGCGGCTAAAGACGGTGACAAAGCTAAAATTGTCTATGAAACTGCCGATCTTTGGTTTCACTGTATGGTTATGTTGGCAGATCAAGGCCTGGGGCCTGAACATGTTATTAATGAATTGCAGCGCCGCTTTGGCTTGTCTGGTTTACAGGAAAAAGCGCAACGCACAGTAACTGAATAAATCTGGAGTATATAATGGGCTTAAGTATCCCCCATCTACTAGTAGTTTTAGCCATAGTGATTTTAGTTTTTGGCACCAAACGCCTAAAAAATATTGGTTCCGATATTGGTGATGCCATAAAGGGGTTTCGTAATGCCGTTAAAGAAGGCGAAGAAACTAAAACCACTCTCAGTAAAGAAAGTGAAATTCTTGAAGGTGAAGTGACTCATAAAGAAAAAGACAAGGTTTGAGCCTGACTTATGTTTGATGTTGGATTTTCCGAAATAGTCATGGTCGGCCTAGTTGCTTTATTGGTCATTGGCCCCGAAAAGCTGCCTAAAGCAGCCAGAATTGCTGGGTTTTGGATTGGCAAAACCCGTAGCACTATTGCTACTGTTAAAGCAGAGATACAACATGAGCTGCATGCCGAAGAAATGCGGCAAATGCTAAAGCAACAAATTGCCAACCAATCATTACAGGAAACCATCGACGCCACCGAAACCGCTATCAGTGAAATAAATACTGCCTTGGAAACTCTTTCGACCGACACACATAAAGAACCTATCGATGATCAATCAAACCGAATCGGGTGAACCCACTTTTTTAAGCCATTTGGTTGAACTACGTGATCGCTTATTAAAAGTAGTACTGTGTGTATTACTGATTTTTCTTTGCACCGCCAGTTTTGCTAACCAAATATACGCTTATCTGGCTGAACCATTGTTAGAGCATTTGCCAAAAAACAGTAGCATGATAGCGATTGATGTCGCATCTCCATTTTTTACGCCTTTTAAACTCGCCTTTGTAGTTGCCGTTTTTGCTGCCATCCCTTTCATACTTTATCAATTTTGGGCATTTGTAGCACCGGGCTTATATCAACATGAAAGAAAAATGGTTTTACCACTATTGATAGCCAGTACTTTTTTATTTTATGCAGGGGCTGCCTTTGCTTATTTCTTGGTTTTTCCATTAGTCTTTGCATATTTAACTGCCGCCGCACCGATAGGCGTTACAGTAATGACGGATATTTCAACCTATCTGGATTTTGTCTTAGCCCTTTTTTTTGCGTTTGGTGTATCATTTGAAATTCCAATTTTTACGATAGTTTTAGTCTGGGCGGGCATTATTACACCACAAAGCCTATCTGAAAAAAGGCCTTATGTCATTGTTGGTGTATTTGTTGTCGCCATGTTTTTGACCCCTCCAGATGCCTTATCGCAAACCTTACTAGCAATCCCCATGTGGATGCTGTTTGAAGTGGGATTACTCTTCTCACGCTTATTTGAACGCAAGATCGAAAATGACTGATATCGCCGAACGCTTTCAGCTGGTTCGCTCACAAATCCGGCATGCCACCCACATTGCTGGTAGACCCCGAAACAGTGTTAGGTTACTGGCCGTTAGCAAAACCAAATCCAGCCAAGATATTGCGAGTCTCTATCGTCTGGGGCAGCGGCATTTTGCTGAAAATTATGTTCAGGAAGCCATACAAAAACAACAAATACTTACAGGTTTTAATATTACTTGGCATTTTATCGGGCCTATCCAATCGAATAAAACCAAAGTCATAGCCAGTCACTTTGCATGGGTACATAGCGTTGACCGTTTAAAAATTGCAGAACGCCTTAGTGAACAGCGCCCAGTGCATTTGCCACCCTTAAACATTTGTTTGCAAGTTAATATTAGTCAGGAAAATAATAAATCAGGAATTACGCTTGAAGAGCTGCCATCTTTGGCTGCCTCTGTCAATTTATTACCCCGACTGCGTTTACGTGGAGTAATGGCAATCCCCGCACCTATCGTTAACTATCATCAACAACGTCTGCCTTATCGCCAGCTCTATCAATGTGTGCAGCAACTCAACAATCCCGAACTTGATAGCTTCTCGTTTGGTATGAGTGGCGATTTGAAAGCAGCCATCATGGAAGGTGCAACCTTAGTTAGAATTGGCACCGCGTTGTTTGGTGAGCGCAACTATACGCAAAAGGATTGAAGTAGTACTGGCTATCAGGTAGCTATTACTGCTTAATTGGTGGATAATAAACTCTATTTTATTACTGACTTTTCTATTGCCCGACAATGAAACATAAGCTCGAATGCCTACTGCAACATGCTATTACTACCCTTAAATCACAAGGCATTCTTGAGCAAGAGCTGGCGGTGCAAATTAATCTGGAACGCACTCGCGACCCTCAACATGGCGATTTCGCCACTAATCTATCCATGCTTTTGGCTAAACCTGCCAAACTTAATCCCAAACAATTGGCCGAAAAAATTGTCGCTGCATTACCCCAAGATAGTCTAGTCGCTAAAACTGAGATAGCTGGTCCAGGTTTTATCAATTTTTTTATAAACACGGACACCCAATTTCAAATAGTTGAGCAAATATTAACATCAGGCCAAAAATTTGGTTTAAATACCAGCTGTAAAGGTAAGCGGGTACAGGTTGAATTTGTTTCAGCTAATCCAACAGGCCCTTTACATGTTGGACATGGTCGGGGCGCGGCTTACGGCTCGGCAGTTGCCGATTTACTTGAAGCCATCGGTTATGACGTGGAACGTGAATATTATGTGAACGATGCAGGCAGACAAATGGATATCTTGGCTACCAGTGTCTGGTTACGCTATCTGAACGAATGCGGAGTCGATTTACCCTTTCCAAGCAATGGTTATCGTGGCGATTATGTGCGCAACATTGCCATTGAATTGCATAATACTGTGGGCAACAGTTTGCAAAAAACGGCTGAAAGCGTCTTGAGCGAAATTCCTGCGGATGAGCCGCAAGGTGGCGACAAAGAAAAACACATTGACGCCTTGATTGATCGAACAAAAACTTTACTTGGACCCCAAAATTATAGTCATGTGTTTCAGGCCGGACTAAACGAAATCCTGATCGACATTAAAGATGATCTTGCTGAATTTGGCGTTAGCTACCAAGAATGGTTCTCTGAACGACAACTTATGGACGATGGCTCTGTTCAAAAAGCTCTGGATCGTTTACAAACCGCTGGTTTCTTATACCAACATGAAGGCGCTATCTGGTTTGCATCCAGCCGTTTAGGTGATGAAAAAGACCGGGTTGTGGTGCGTGACAATGGTCAAACCACTTATTTTGCTTCAGACATTGCCTATCATATGAATAAACTTGATCGAGGTTTCGATCACATCATCAATATCTGGGGTGCCGATCATCATGGTTATATACCAAGAGTAAAAGCAGCCATGCAAGCTTTGGGTGCAGATGAATCTAAGCTAAAAGTTTTATTGGTACAATTTGCAGTACTGTATCGGGGTGACGAGAAAGTTCAAATGTCTACCCGATCGGGTGAATTTGTCACTCTGAGACAATTACGTAATGAAGTAGGAAAAGATGCTTGCCGTTTTTTTTATATGATGCGTAAATCTGAACAGCACATGGATTTTGATCTTAAACTGGCAAGCTCTAAAAGCAATGAGAATCCTGTTTATTATGTTCAATATGCTTATGCACGAATTTGCAGTGTTTTGAGACAAATTGACGAAAAAAATCTGCAACGTGATCTACAATTAGGATTAGACAATCTAAACTTACTAACCACAGAACAAGAAACAGTATTGCTAACTACGCTTTCTAAATACCCAGAGGTGCTAGATAGGGCTGCCAAACAGTATGAACCGCATCAATTAATTCATTATTTACGTGAATTGGCTAATCAGTTTCATAGCTATTATAACGCTCATCAATTTTTAGTGGATGACGCTAAATTGTGCAATGCGCGCATAAATCTGATCTGTGCTGTCAAGCAGGTGCTAGGCAATGCTTTTCAATTGTTAAAACTCAATACGCCAGAAACGATGTAATGGCCAGAGATTACAAACATCGCGTCGAAAACGACAGATATAAAAAGAGTCGACAACGTAAGGTAGCGCCGAATAAGCTTTGGCGCTGGTTGGTTGTGCTTGTACTAGTCATTGCCTTTATAGCTGCACTTAACATGATTAGCAAGCTAGTTCCTACTCTTTTTTCTGGAAAACAGGAGTCAAGCAGTCAGCATATTGACGACAAGGTTAAACAGGATGTTAGCATCAAAGCAACGCCTCCTAGTGTTACAGAACAAAAACCTGTGGTGCCTGAGGAGCCTACCTATGATTTCTATACCATTTTACCCCAAGCGGAAACAGTCATTCCAGATTACGAAATCAAAACTCGAGTTCGTGAAGAATTAGTCGGCAAAATAAAATCGGCTAAATATGCTATGCAAGCAGGTTCGTTTCGTGACGCTGGTGAAGCAGACCATCACAAAGCCAAGCTGGCTTTATTAGGTATCGAATCTCATGTAGAAAAAGCCAAGGTTGGCAATTTGGTGTGGTATCGGGTAAAAATTGGACCCTATGACAACCCCTCTAGCGTTGCCACTATTAAGGATTTATTACAGAAGAATGGCATAGGCGTTATTGTTACTGAAACAGGACAATAATACGCTTTCCAGCTTTAACATCGTTTTATCTGGATGATGACCGGCGTAAAAACAAACCCGGTCTCTATTATCGTTTTAACCGCTTATCTAACTCAACGAGTACCAAATACAACAATAGTTTTACCATGGGCGGTAATTAACCCCTTATCTTCCAATTCTTTTAGAACTCTCCCTGCCATTTCTCGGGAACAACCTACTATACGTCCAATTTCCTGACGAGTTATATGCAATTGCATACCATCAGGATGGGTAATAGCATCAGGCTCTTTAGCTAAATCGAGTAAGGTGCGGGCGATACGTCCTTCAACATCCATAAAAGCCAAATCACGATATTTACGGTTGGTAATCAACAATCGCAAAGAAAGCTGTTCACCCAATACCGTTAAAATTTCAACAGCATGATCCCGCAACTCTGCATTCAAAAGACCTTTAAACCGATCATAACCAATTTCAGCCATTTGGCAACGAGAGCGTGTTTTTACTAGAGCACTTCTGGATTCCGTGGTTTTAAATACACCTATTTCACCAACAAAATCATGTTTGTTTAAATACGCCAGTATTAATTCGCGGCCTTCTTCGTCCTCAACGCTGACGCTTACCGACCCATCGACGACAAATAACAATTTATCTCCGACATCGCCTGGCCGAACTATAGTCATTTTAGCGGGATAGCTACGAATATGACAAAAATGTAAAAACGCAGTTAGGGCGGAAGGAGAAATTTGATTGTGTTTAACAAAGCTCATATTTTAAGACTAATTTATGTTTACTAGAACACTACCCTAACCAATGTTAAGGAATTTTGCAAAAAAATTCAAAACAAATAATCGTACCATTGTAAAATTCAGTCCAATTTTAGTTTTTATGGATTTTAAAATGCAAGCAATAATTAAATGGGTTGATGGCAGAATGTTTGTTGGCGAATCCGGCAGTGGACATACGATTGTGATGGATGGCCCTATAGATCATGGCGGACGTAACATCGGAGTAAGACCTATGGAAATGATACTTTTGGGTGTAGGTGGTTGCTCTGCATTTGATGTAATTGATATATTAGAAAAAGGAAGACATAAAATTTTAGATTGTACTGCTGAACTTACTGCGGAACGTGTAGAATCTATTCCTAGTGTTTTTAGTAAAATTCACCTGCATTTTAAGGTGTCTGGAATAAATCTGCCAATATCTGCTGTAGAAAGAGCGGTTAAACTTTCCGCAGAAAAATATTGCTCTGCCTCCATTATGCTTGGCAAGGCAGGTGTTGAAATTAGTCATGACTTTGAAGTTATAGAAGGATAATACGTTGAGCAAATTACAATTACATGGTTTTAACAACCTTACCAAGTCACTGAGTTTTAATATTTACGATGTTTGTTATGCGCCTAAAGAACAGGAAAAGGCATACATCGAATATATTGATGAAGCTTATAATGCCAAAAGATTAACCCAGATCCTGAAAGATGTTGCCAACATCATTGGTGCTCAAATTTTAAATATTGCTCATCAAGATTACGACCCCCAAGGTGCTAGCGTTACTATGTTAATTTCTGAGGGCGCGGTGATACCAGCAGGAATGAATTCCGAATCGCCAGGCCCTTTACCCGATACGATACTGGCGCATCTGGATAAAAGTCATATTACTGTACACACTTATCCAGAAAGTCATCCAGACACCGATATTTGTACTTTTCGTGCCGACATTGATGTTTCCACCTGTGGTCAAATTTCGCCACTCAAAGCTTTGAATTACTTAATTCACAGTTTTGAATCAGATATCGTTATTATGGATTATCGAGTGCGTGGATTTACACGTGATGTTTCAGGTCAAAAAATTTATATTGATCACAAAATCAATTCTATCCAGAACTACATTGCAGAAAGTACAAAAGAGCTTTATCAGATGATTGATGTCAATGTCTATCAGGAAAATATTTTTCACACCAAAATGCGACTAAAAGAAACAGAATTAGAAAATTATTTATTTGAAAAGGAAAGTAATTTCAGTGAAGATGAAAAGGATGAAATTCAATCCCAGTTACATGAAGAAATGGCGGAAATATTCTACGGCAGAAATTTTTCTTAAAACATTATGAAACATTGAGCTCAATATGCCGCATTTGATTTAATATCCAACTTTGCCGTTTGAAAAGATATGCACTTGGTTGATTAGCCTTTAATAATAAAGGATTAGGCAACGTGGCTGCGAGCATTGCCGATTGATCAACTGTTAATTGTTTGGCAGGGACGCCAAAATAACGACGACTAGCGGCCTCTATACCAAATATATGATCTCCAAATTCTGCGATATTCAGATAGACCTCCAAAATGCGTGTTTTACTCCACATACTTTCTATCAGAACAGTAAACCAAACCTCCAATCCTTTGCGAAAAAATGTTTTATCCGGCGTTAAAAACAGATTTTTTGCAACTTGCTGACTAATAGTACTAGCACCTCGCAATCTGCCACTCTCAATGTAGCGATTTAAGGCTGTTTGTATCGCATTAAAATCAAAACCGTTATGTTGATAAAAGAGTTGATCTTCAGATGCAATCACTGCAGTAAACGCATGTGTTGAAATTTCTAGATAATTCACCCATTGTTGATCGATGGGTTTATAGCCTTTACCATCCATCATGTCTACCCAGTGTTGATGCAGCATAAATGCCGAACTGGACACAGGCAAATAACGCAAGACACCTACGGTCAACACAGAGCCCAAAAAAAACACGACCAGCAACATGCCAAAGCCTTTAGTTATTTTGCGCAGTGTTGATGCATTATGAGGCTTTAAATGCCGATAGTAACGAGCTGGATGACGAAAATGCTTCACGTTTAAAAATCAAGCCCAAAAAAGTTGTGAAAAATTGCGAGCTATATTCAATAGTCTATCAACTGCCATTACCAAAAAATTAGAAAGTATTAATTTTTTCTATTTCTTAAGCTCATGCCTGCAACTAGCATGGAAAAGTGCTTACATTGACAGGCGGATTTAAAATTGCTGAAGAATTACTGATTTATATCTTCAGTTGACAAGGAAAATCCGAGTAAAGACAAAAAATGACTTTTACTCGGATAGACCAATGAGACTAGTCAGTATAAATTTACCGATTTTGAAATAAGAGTATTTATTTGGCTTTCAATGAACTCTTTACTATTTTTGGCGTTACAAAAATCAATAACTCTTGTTTATCGTCCTTTTTCTGGTTAGATCTAAACATCCAACCCACTCCGGGTAATTCTGAGAACCACGGGATTGAGTTAGTTGCATTATCGTAGGTAGATTCGTATACACCACCTAGCACCACTGTCTCACCATCTTCAACTTGCACCTTGGCTGTCAATGCTTTTTTGTTAATAGCTACGCTTTGATTACCCCAGTAGTTACAACCTGTCCTTGCGAATCATCATTGATAACCAGATCCATAATCACACTGCCACCCGGAGTAATTTGCGGAGTTACATTTAATTCCAAAACAGCGTCGACAAAATTGGTATTAATTTGTGTACCTGTTTGAATTGTATAAGGAATTTGCACACCTTGTAAAATTGTTGCTTTAACCCTGTCGGTAGTCATCACGCGAGGGTTGGCTATTTGCTCACCTTTGTCATCCGTTTGCATTGCCTCTATTTCCAAATCCAGTAAATGATTGGCACCTGCCGCCAATGTCATACCCACTGTCGATGTTCCTCCAGTTGCAGCCGCTAACGCACCATTCATGGCATAACCCAGCTCTTTTAGACCTGGATAGGCACCGGATTTCTGACCCGCATTTGTAGCCTGAGTCTGTACACCAAAATTAGCACCGAGCTGTCGTGCAAAATTAGTATTGGCAATTACAATACGCGTTTCGATCATAACCTGCCTAACGGGTACATCTAACATTTTTATCATTTTACGCACTTCATCCAAAGCCTTAGAGGTATCTTTAATGATAATGGTATTCGTTCTGGCATCGATAATAGCGACGCCTCTAGAAGACAGCAATCTTAAGGAACCAATATTATTTCCACCGTGACCACCGCCACCTTGCTGCTGCTGTTGCTGACTATTAATTCCCGAGCCACCGCCGCATCCCGCTGAGCTCGAGGTAGTACTTGAACCACTACCAGATGATGTTGCTCCTGCCTGATTAATACCGCTACCGCCAGATTGACCACCAAGATTATTATTACCGACCCCCATTAATACATTACAAATTTCAGAGGCTTTAGCATAGTTAATCTGTACATATTCGGTTTTCAGCGGCTCAAGTTGCTCATAAATCTGCTGTGAGTCTAATGCATCCTGCTCAATTTTCATGATTTCAGCTAACGGAGCAACCATGACTACATTTCCATTTTGCCTTTTTCCCAAGCCTTTCGATTTTAATATCAGCTCTAAAGCTTGATCCCAAGGCACATCATTCAAACGCAGGGTAACATTTCCAAGCACCGAATCGGCTGCAATAATATTCAATTCAGTAAAGTCGGCCAATATTTGTAATACAGACCGGATTTCAATATCCTGAAAATTTAACGATAATTTTTCTCCAGAATAAGGAAACTTCTCCTTTTTAAGCTCTTCTTTTTCTGCTGGTGTTAAAGGTCTAAATTCGACGGTTAAAATGTTATCAGATTGATAAGTCGAGTATTCATAACTGTCATTATTGGGCGTTATGGTGATATCGACATTTTCACCTTGTGGACGAGCTTCAAATTTTTGTACCGGCGTAGCGAAGTCTGACACATCATACGTTTTAGTTAACGATTCTGGTAGTCGGGTGTTCAAAAAATTTAAGTTAACTTTGCCAGCCTTTTGCTTGGCATCAATCACGGTATTGGCGGCAGATAATGTTATTAACAAGCGCCCCTCGCCATTTGAGCCGCGTCTAAAATCAACATTTTTTATTCCCTGCTCAGGGAGAAGCTTACTAATTGCCAAGTCTTTTACCGGACTTGGAAGAGATTTGCTTCCCATAGCCGATGTATCAGCAACCCGATTATCAGTCGTTACTTTACTGGCGGCTACAAGGCCATTTGCAGGTTTAAGTAACAAATAAAATTTATTGTCGGCGATTTTAGTTTCATAGGGTACTTTTTCAAGCAGATTGACAATAACACGGGTACGCCCAACTGCTTCAACCACGAAAACTGTTCCAGCTGCTCCTTGGTTAATCGGAAAGCTTTTTTTTGCCAAATTACTTTTCACTCCTGCAAAATCTATCGCTATTCTGGAAGGATTATCAGTCTGAAAAATTTTTGGCTCCGTTACCTGACCATCCAAATCCAACTGTATTTGCAATTGATTGCCAGTTAGAGTCGAAAACTCTAAATTGTTAATAGCTACTTCATCCGCATAGACTTTAGAAAATTGTAAACTAAGAATCACAAATACAGACAACCAGAAACGTGTACTCAGCCCATATACAGCTGGATAATTGTTATTTTTCATAATACTCATTGTTGTACCCTTAATGTTAATCAGCCAGTGCCAGTGATGTCTGTTGTTCTCGCCATGTGCCTGGCTTATCAGGTACGATTTCCATTAATTCTATTTTATCTGGCAAAATGCGGATTATTTTGCCGTAATTTTGTCCCATATGATTCCCCACCTGAACTCTATGAATAGTGCCATCTTTTGCCTTTATTAATGCCCACAAGCCCTTGTTATTACTCAAAGTACCTGCCATTCTTAATGTATCCAGTGAGTAGGCTTCCAATTCTTCTTTTCTGCGCTCAGTGTCTGGCTTAATGCCATTTGCGCCAGCAACATCCAAATTACTTGTATCATTAACTTT
Organism: Methylomonas sp. AM2-LC; assembly: GCF_039904985.1. Taxonomy (NCBI): domain Bacteria; kingdom Pseudomonadati; phylum Pseudomonadota; class Gammaproteobacteria; order Methylococcales; family Methylococcaceae; genus Methylomonas; species Methylomonas sp. AM2-LC. The sequence continues at coordinate 493,662 of NZ_CP157005.1, read as the reverse complement.
ATCTAAAGGTTGAAAAGGGTCGCGCAAACCTTCTGGCTTAAAAACGAAAGGCTCAACTACTTTGATTTCTGGTAAGGGCTCTATCCCACCTTTGGGTCTGGCTTTAACTTCCTCAATGTAATTATTAAGATCAGTAACATCATCATTACTGCAAGCCATCAAAGATAGGAAAAATAAAACCAGAAAAAATTTTGTTAAATCTATAGATATACAGTGTCCTTTCACGGCGCTCTCCTTTTTTTACTGCCAGAAGCATCGTCAACTATACCTTCGTTGTAGGTTTTGATAACCGCCGTCATGCTTATAGCATTTTTGTTATCCTTATTTGAGGACGACACATTTATAGGCGTCAAATTAACATCATGAACTGTCACAATTCTGGGCAAAGATGCCAAACCGCTAACAAATAGTCCTAATTCCTCGTATTTCCCTACCACTTGAATATTAATTGGTAATTCGGAATAAAACTCTCTGCGAATTTCTGAACTTGGCTGAAAAAGTTTAAACTCCAAACCACTCGCCAATCCAGTTTGCGAAATATCCACTAATAGACTGGCCACTTCAGCTTTTGTTGGCATCTGTTTAAGCATTTCGGACAATGAGTCTTCGATTTGATCAAGCTGACTACGATAATCTCCCAAATTAATTGCTTTTTTCTGTTTGGCCTCAAAATCAACTTTTAAACTGGATTCATTCTTTTCCAGGACTTCTAATTCATTAAGCTGTGGCAATGTAACAAAATAAAAACTTCCAATGGCAACAAAAATAGATACAATCAATATTACTACCACTTTTACAGGGGTAGGCCAGCTACCCGCAGCATTTATATCCCAATTTATTTCAGAAAAGTTCATTTAGCCCCACCTGCCTGAGTCTTGTCAGCTGATTTTTTACCTTGCTTGGCTGTTAAGGTAAAATCGTATAACTCTCCATTACTATGACCTTGACCTTTGATTACATTTAAAGAAGAAGTATTCAGCCAAGGCGAGTTATCGATTGCTCGCATAAATGCCGATACTCGGGCATTGGATTCAGCTTTCCCATCAAAATTCAAGCTACCACTAGTTTGGGTAAACTTGTTGAGATAAATACCTTCGGGAGTAATTTTTGACAATTCGTCAAACAAGTGGACAATTTCAGGCCTACTTTCCTGAAGTTGTTGAATCAAATCTATTTTTGTTAGCAATTTATGCTTTTTATCCTCAATATCTTTGATTTCTTGTATTTTTTTATCAAGAACCACAATTTCGTTGCTTAACAAGGTATTTCTGCGTACTTGATAGTCTTTTAAACTTTCAACATACATATAAACCATTACTAAAACCAGCAAGGTCATCAAAACACCTGCGCCAATACCTTGAAAAAACTCATGCTGCTTTTGTTTTCGCAGCTCGTCTCGCCAAGGTAGTAAATTTATTTTCACCATTAATCAAAACTCCGAAGCGCTAATCCACAGGCAATCATCATAGAGGGCGAGTCGTTTCTTAAACTTTGCGGTTTCACGCGATTGGATAATGACATATTAATAAAAGGATTTGCGATATAGGCTGGAATACCTAGATCACGTTCAACCAGCTTGTCCAAACCAGGTATGGAGGAACAACCACCCGCTAAAACCATGGCATCTATACCCCGATTAGCACTTGACGATACAAAAAACTGTAATGATCTAGCAATTTGTTGCAACATAGCATTTTTAAAAGGCTCAAGCACATCGGTATCATAGTTGTCAGGCAAACCACCGTGTTTTTTTGCTAATCCGGCCTCTTCATAAGAAAGTCCATAACGACGTTGAATTTCTTCGGTAAGTTGTTTACCTCCAAATCCTTGCTCACGTGTATAGACTGTTCTGCCTTCATACAAAATATTGAGCGTTGTCATTGTTGCACCAATATCAGCAATTGCGACTGTTTTGTTTTCAATTGCGCCGGATAATTGATCGGAAAGAATGGTTGCGGCATTTTCAATGGCAAAAGCTTCCACATCGACAATGGCGGCTTTTAAACCAGCATAAGATAAAGCGGCAACCCGATCTTCAATATTCTCTCGTCGGCAGGCAGCAAGCAACACATCGACCATTTCAGGATTATTTTTGGTCGGGCCTTGTATTTCAAAATCGAGATTTACTTCATCCAATGAATAAGGGATGTATTGATCAGCTTCAACCATGATCTGCTCTTCCATTTCTGCATCTGAAAATGAAGCCGGCATTACAATGACTTTAGTCATCACCGAAGACCCAGCTACTGCGACACAGGCCTGCTTGGATCGTGTACCTGATTGTTTGACGACCGATTTAATTGCATTCCCAATTAACTCGATATTTGCAATATTTTTATCAATAACTGCATCCTGCGGCAAAGGAACGACAGCATAACTTTCAACTTTATAACGTCCAGCATCCTGACTGAGTTCCAATAATTTCACAGATGCCGTACTAATATCAATACCAAGCACAGCTGACTGCTTTCTGTTAAACCAGTTCATGAATAAAAACCTTTAGAATCGTGAAAACGCCAAGTTGATCAACAATACATTTTATTCATGTATGCAGACTTTATGCAATTATTATAATGCATAGTTTAAATTTATGTTTTTCATTACCCATTTCTGTTAACTTAAATTTTGAAGTTGTTCTTAATTTCAAAAACAGGTATTTTGACAATAGCTATTTTTTTATCTCTCTTTAAAAACTTGACAGTGTCCAATAGAAAAAAACAAACGCTAAAATCAACACTTGCAGGGCTTTGCAAATGGTTGGTTTTTATCACATTAAGTCTTTTGAGTACGTTTTTGATCGCTTGCTATTTTTTTCTGCTAGAACTTGATAAGGAATTACCTGATGTAGAACAACTTCAACATGTTCAATATCAAACTCCACTGCTTATCTTCAGTCAGGACAATTTGCTTATTGCACAATTTGGTGAAAAACATAGCATTCCCCTGCCTATTGAAAAAATTCCAGCACAGCAAGTTAACGCGTTTCTTGCCGCAGAAGATGACCGATTCTATCAGCACAATGGCGTTGATTTTAAAGGATTACTAAGAGCCAGCACCCAATTGATTATTACCGGAAAAAAATTGCAAGGAGGTAGCACCATCACCATGCAAGTTACCCGTAATTTCTTGCTCTCAAATGAAAAAACTTATTTACGTAAACTCAAAGAAATCATGCTGGCAATGAAAATTGAACAGCGGTTTTCAAAAAATCAAATTCTCGAACTGTACCTTAATAAAATTTATTTGGGTCAAAGAGCTTACGGCGTAGCAGCTGCAGCAAAAACCTATTATGGGAAAGATATCAATAATTTAAATCTATCCCAATACGCAATGATTGCCGGATTACCCAAAGCGCCCTCAATTTTTAACCCTATTTCCGACCCCAAAAGAGCTTTAGAGAGACGTAATTACATACTACATCGAATGCTGGAATTGCAGTATATAAATATAACCGATTACAAGCTGGCCGTTGCAGAACCCGATAACGCGGCACTTCAAACGGTTAATGTTGAGTTATACGCACCATACATAGCAGAGATGGTCAGACAGGAAATAGTCAATAAATACGGAGAAGACGCATATACTCTCGGATTAAAAGTACACACGACTATTCCCAGTAATCTGCAAATTGCAGCTGATCATGCTCTACAACAAGGATTACATGAATATGATGAGCGACATGGCTACCGAGGCATTGTACGTAAAAACAGCGCCCATCCCTCTCCGCTGGCAAATGGCAGTATTGGCGATTGCAAACAAGCCATGATCACCGAACTTAACTTTAATACAATAACGGCAAAACTGGTTGATGGTACAAAGCTATCCATCCCTAGAAAAAATACTCTTTGGGCTCAACCTGAAAGCCCTCGCAATGACAAAAACTCATTTTTAGAAGTCAATGACTCTATCTGGGTACGACAACTTATCGATAATAGCTGGGCTTTAACCCAAATTCCCGCTGCTGAAGCCGCTTTTGTGGCACTCAACCCCCATAACGGAGCCATTTTGGCTTTGTCAGGTGGATTTGATTTTCTGCACAGTAAATATAATCGTGCAGTCCAATCAAAGCGCCAGCCAGGCTCTGGCTTTAAACCTTTTTTGTATACCGCCGCACTTGAAAAAGGCTTTACGTTGGCCAGCATTATCAATGATGCTCCCATCGTCATAGAAGACCCCTCACAAGAAAATGACTGGCGGCCAGAAAATTATAGTCGGCGTTTTCTCGGTCCCATACCCTTGAGAGTTGCTCTTCGAGAATCAATTAATCTTGCATCCATTCGTTTATTACAGGAAGTGGGTATCACAGACACAATTGCCACCGCTATGCGCTTTGGCTTTGATAAGGAACAATTACCAAACACCATGTCACTAGCACTCGGCAGCGGTTATGCCTCTCCATTAAAAATGGCTGAAGCCTTCGCAGTATTTGCTAATGGCGGATTTGCAATCAAATCATACTTAATTGAGCGCATTGAAGACCATAACGGTAATTTATTATTTCAGGCTAATCCCGAAATTATTTGTAGCGATTGCCCTGCAGATAAAGCTCAACCTAATACACCTCCCAGAGTTATTACTGAAAAGGTCAATTTTTTAATGAATAGCTTATTAAGAGATGTTGTACAACGCGGCACTGCAACCCAAGCAAAACAATTAGGTCGTAACGATTTGGCTGGCAAAACTGGAACTACCAATGAACAACGAGATGCTTGGTTCAATGGATTTTCTGCTGATTTTGTGGCATCGGCTTGGCTTGGCTTCGACAACTCCGCCTCTTTGGGTCAAGGCGAAACAGGTGGCAAAGCAGCATTACCTATTTGGATTTCGTTTATGAAAACTGCGTTAAGTGGCCTGCCTGAAAAACCCTTAATACCACCGTCAGGTATTGTTTCAGCCTTTATTAACCCAGAAGATGGGCTTTTAAGCAGACCTAACAGCAAAACGGGTATTTGGGAGTTTTTCAGTGAGGAAACTGTACCTACAACTTTTTCTGCATCTAGGCCAGAAATTAAAACATCAGATCCTGAAATGGACAGCGAAGAAACTCTGTTTTAAATTTAAAGCCACACAATAGGTACTATTGGAGATCTATATCCCCAAAAAACCGCAGGATACTTTTTATTTGCCAAATTTCTTACGGAATTTGTCAACACGTCCAGAAGTATCAACTACTCTTTGCTTGCCGGTATAAAACGGATGGCAAGAAGAGCAAACCTCTATGTTTAAATCTTTAACCAAAACTGAACCGGTTTGGAATGTATTTCCACACCCGCAAGTAACAGTTATTTGTTTATATTCAGGATGAATTTCTGGTTTCATAATGCTCACATACCCATACCGGGCTACATACAATATAGAGAACTGCGTATGATACGATCACAATGAAATAAGCGCAAATTTAATTGCGCTTATTTCTAGTAACTTTGCCAGAATGTCACGTAGCTATCGTTAATTTTAATAATAGCAAGCCAACTTTGCCGCCTTAAACTACCACAATACATCTTCTACTAAAACTTAGAAATCACATCAATAGTTTTGCATCGAAACCATCATGGAGTATTATCACATCCGCTCTTATGGCTTCACACTTAGCAAGCATGTTGATTCATAAGAGCTTCCAGTATACATAAATAAAAATAACTTTAGTTGAGGAGAAGATATGAGCGGTTCTAATGATCAAATACAGGCAGACTCGTTATATGAAAGAATAGGCGGCGAAGCTGCAGTAAACGCAGCGGTTGATATTTTTTATGACAAAGTATTAGACGATTACCGTATCAATCGGTTTTTCGGAAAATCCGATATGGCTAAACAAGCTGCCCACCTTAAAGCATTTATGACAGTTGCCTTTGGCGGACCCAATGAATATACAGGGCGTTCTTTACGTGATGCTCATGCCCGCTTGGTTGATCTCGGGCTAAATGACTCGCACTTTGATGCCGTAATGGAACACCTTGGCGCCACCTTACAAGAATTGAACGTGCCTGCAGAACTAATAGGCGAAGCAGCTGGACTTGTTGAAAGTGTCAGAAGCGAAGTATTGGGAAAATAATATATTAGCATCCTAATCACCAAATTTAGGGCTTAGTAGGGGCAAAAAACAGTTTGCCCCTACGTCATCTTGCCAATCCCACATACCTGCGTCAGTCATTCGAAGCAGATGTCGTCATCCAATATCGCCTTTGCTTATCTCTCTCTGTTTCCACTAACATTTCCTTATCGCCATAAATACTAATAGCGCCTTGCTCTGCCGTAGTCAACCACGGCAAATTCAACTGTTGATACCGAGCAAGCACCGGCTTGTGAGGAAAGTGGAAACGATTTAGGTAACCGACTGAAATCAAAACCAGCTGAGGATTTACCTGTTGCAGAAAATAATAACTGGATGACGTTTTACTACCGTGATGAGGTGCAATCAATACTGTACTTTGCAATTGTTTAGCATAGTGCTGAACCAGCCAATCTTCTGCGGGCTCCTCAATATCACCTGTCAGCAAATAGCTTTGCTTACCAGCCTGAACTTTCAGCACACAGGAGTTATCATTTTCACTGGCAAATGCACTTTCTGGTGGCGATAGGATGGTAAACTCTACTTGATCCCATTGCCAATTCTGCCCTGCCCGACAGTATTGCTTACCGACCCCCTCTGCCCATGTTGCGGCGCTACTCATCATAGAATCAACAGACATTTCAGCCTGTAACGATGCGACACCACCACTATGATCATTATCAGCATGACTCACTATTAATGTATCGACATGTGTCAATCCCTGTCGATGTAAAAAGGGTACCAAAACCGCATCCCCCATATCCCGTTCTTCTGAGAATTTGGCACCCGTATCAAACACCAAAGCATGCTCTGCAGTTTGCACAACCACCGATAGCCCTTGTCCAACATCCAGCAAGGTAACCCTGACATTACCTAAAACGGGCTTAACCGTATCGACAAAAAACAGCGGCAGAAACAGAAAAGTACTTAAGTATCGCATTGGGAACCCCTGAGGCGTCAACAGTAGCAATACAGCTATTCCCGCAAACAACAAGGCATACCAAGGTGGCGGTAGACAATAAATACTGGCTAAAGGCAAGACTGATAGCTTAACCAAGACCCACCACAAACCTTGCAGAATATAGTCTGTCAATTTTAGAAGTCCACTCGCCAAGGGTTGGGCAACAAACAATAAGCCTACGGACAATAAAGCCAATGGCGTGACCAAAACCCCGATAACGGGTACTGCAACCCAGTTAGCAATAGGCGCAATCAGAGACACTTGCTGAAAAAAAACGATCAACAAGGGTGATAAACCAATAAAAGTTGCCAATTGAGCCGAAATACTTTCACGCCAAAAGCTACCTCGTCCCAAACGACCCACAGACACATAGATTAACAGCGCTACGGCCACAAACGACAACCAGAAACCCACAGACAATACCGCCAGTGGATCGAATAAAAGCACAGCTATTAATGCTAAGCACAAAATCTGCAAAGCCGAAGTATTCCGCTGCCAAGCGATTGCTGCCAGAGCAACGCTCAGCATAATAATTGCGCGTAATGTGGGAATTGAATACCCCGCTAACCCCGAATAAAACAATGCGGCTAACCAAGCAAAAAAAGCGGCCACTCGTTGCGGAGAAATACTCAGAATTCCAAGCCATGCCCATCCACGTTTAACCCACACATAAACCAATCCCGCTATCAAGCTGATATGAGAACCAGAAATGACAATTAAATGAGTTGTCCCCGTTTCTCTAAATACATTCCACTGATTTTTACTAATCGTATCTTGTGTACCAATTGTTAACGCTTTAATAACGCTTAATTGCATACCCTCAGGCAAAGCCTCATCCAGCCTAATGGCTATAGACTGACGCCAACGGGAAAAATATTCAAAAACACCAAGAGTATCGTCCAATTGTTGTGGCATTGGCTTGTTGCGCACATAACCGGTAGCACCAATTTGGTTTGCAAACATCCAGGATTCAAAATCAAAACTGCCAGGATTCAAACGACCATAGGGCGGCTGAAGTTTAACCGTGAATTTCCAGTTTTCTCCCGCTCTAAGAATTTGTTTCGGAGTATACCAATTGAGGTGTATTTTTTTGGGGAAATCTTTAGCCGGATAGGTAACCGTAAAATCAAAACTAGATCGACCTTGCTGGTGCTGGGGTAAGCTGCTGATAAAACCTTGTATATTTACATCGACATTTTGATAGGCGACTGGCAAGGGCTCAGCTAAACGCCAAATACCGATTAAACAGGCCCAAAGCAAGCCCAGAATTAAAAATAACATCACATAATGCCGCTTATAAAGCAATAACACAGCACCCATAGCTAATAGCAAGAGCTCCCAAGTTGCGGGCAAAGCGGATAGCTGCTGAACGGCCACGATGCCGAGCAAAAATGCCAGACTGTAAGCTATCATGTTGCCGTAACAGAAAATTGAATGGGCAGATCCATGCCTGTTACCTGGAAAAAAGACTAGTTAACAGTATAATGATTTTTTGGGCTGGTTCAACAACAAGTTCTAATTAGTGGCATAGCTTTATTAGAAAACTGACGTAAAATTTAACAACTGGTATCTTATAAACTTAGGGCGCTTTCTTAACTGAATTGATTCTTTAAGTCTAACTGCAAGACTTGTCTAAATCTAGCTTTTCAGTTTAGAATACTGATGAGATATTTATGGGTTGGCACAACTCAGGAACATTCTCAAGATAGCAAGAAAAGCATTTGACTCATCCAAATGTCTTTATTTACAAAACTCAAAATCACCACTCACTCAATACACATAAAACTTGTATCATGGAATTGAAACGCCCCTCGCAATCAGAACTCGATCAAACCAGCCCAGCCGAAAAAGACATGCTTATCTACATGTTATTTGATGCATTGAATGACTTGGGCAAACGTGTAAAACAGCTGGAAAATAAAACGGGTAATGTCTCTGGAAAACCCCGGTTTTGAGTAGTTCAAATTTTTCCTTGTTCAATTATAGGCATAATCCAATACTCAAGATTAGCGCCAGAAAACCCCTCTTTCAAACGAGTTAGTACCAAACCTATGGTGTTTTTTTCAACATGCAGCTCAAAGCGAATTTTCCGTTGCCGCCCCATCACCTGTTCATCCACTGAAAAATTTTGATTGAAGGGATCATGAGCACTGACGCGAAAACTGGTAAAGTTTTGAGCATTTTCGAGTGTAAGTAAACAATCCACCATAGACTCTTCAAGACTAGGAGGAATATTTATAATGATTAAATATTTTTCATGACTCATGACGGTACCTTACTAGATTGACCATATAATCTATATAAAATTGGCAATAAAATCAGGGTTAAAAGAGTCGAAGAAACCAATCCACCAGTCACTACGATGGCGAGCGGCCGCTGAATTTCCGAACCAGGACCTGAGGCAAACAATAAGGGTATCAAGCCAAAAGCAGCGATACTAGCGGTCATCATAACCGGACGTAAGCGCCGACCGGCACCAATTATCACGATGCGGGATATATCCATACCTGTAGCATGGAGTTGATTAAAATAACTAACCAATACCACCCCATTTAAAACAGCTATCCCTAATAATGCAATAAAACCCACAGAAGCGGGTACAGACAGATATTCGCCAGACAATCCCAACGCAAAGACGCCACCTATCATAGCTAACGGAATATTGGACAACACTAAGACAGCCTGTCTTAACGAACCAAATGTAGAAAATAACAGTAGAAAAATCAATCCTAATGAAACGGGTATTACCAAACTCAGACGAGCGGCAGCACGTTGCTGATTTTCAAATTGACCACCAAACTCCAGACGAAAACCGGAGGGCAAACTGACTTTTTCCGCAACCACCTTACGCGCCTCATCCACAAAACCAACTAAATCTCGACCTTCAACATTAGTGCGTATCACCACGAAACGTTGGCCTTTTTCACGACTTACCGATACCACACCTTCTACCGGTTGTATTTTAGCTATAGCGGTAATGGGAATATGCTCCCCATTAGGCAAAGCAATTTGCAGATTATCAAAATTGGCGGTATTACTCGATCCGCGCAATAACAGAGGGGTGCGCTTAATGCCTTCTTGGACTATACCCAATTGCAGACCCTCAACCTCGGTCCTTAATAAAGTTTCAATGCTATTGCTATCCAGGCCAAAACGACCGGCAGCCAAGCGATCAATTTTTACTTGCATGAATTGCATGCCTTCGTTTTTGCGCATAAACACATCACTAGAACCATGTATCGATTTTAGAATCGCTTCAATTTCCTCGCCCTTACGATTAAGTTCGTCCAAATCAGTGCCAAATAACTTAATAGCAACATCTCCCCTAGTACCAGTTAACATCTCGGAAACGCGCATTTCAATGGGCTGAGTGAATCCATGAGCGATACCTGGCGTGTTAGCCATCACTTTACGAATATCTTCGATCAACTCCTCTTTACTGTGCATGCGCCAAGATGATTTGGGTTTTAATATCAGAAAAGTATCTGTTTCATTCAACCCCATAGGATCTAAGCCTAACTCATCAGTACCCACTCGAGACACTACTGAAGCCACCTCTGGTATATGTAGCAGAATGTTTTTTTGTACCTGCCCATCCAAAGCTACCGAATCTAATAAACTGATGGAGGGTAATTTTTCCAACTGCACAATAATATCGCCCTCGTCCAGTGTCGGCATAAAGGTACTGCCTAATTGCGTAAATACCACTAATGCGGCAATTAATAGTGTTCCTGCGGCAATAAATACCTTTTTACTGTTATCCAAACACCAACTTAATACCGGCAAATAAATTGCCAACATTTTGCGAGGTAACCAAGGTTCTTCATGAGAAACTTGCTTAAGTAAAAATGAAGCTAATACGGGAATCATGCTCAACGACAAGATCAATGAACCGCTTAAGGCAAATACAATAGTCATTGCCACCGGACTAAACAATTTTCCTTCCAACCCCTCCAGACTGAGTAGCGGCAAAAATACAATAATGATAATCAAAATACCCGCGGTCACCGGTAAAGCAACTTCACGTGTAGCCCGATAAATTAAATGTAAACGCGGCAAACGTTCGGCCTTTTTATGGTCGGCTAACTGGGTAATAATATTTTCAACCACCACCACGGCACCATCCACCAGCATACCGATAGCAATCGACAAACCACCCAAGCTCATTAAATTAGCGGACATTTTAAACAAATGCATCAGAATAAAAGTAATTAATGCTGCCATAGGTAATGCAAAAGCAACAGTCAATGCCGCGCGTAAGTCACCTAAAAATAAAATCAGCAGTATCACAACCAAAGCAATCGCTTCAAATAAGGCCTTGGTTACCGTGTTGACTGCCTGCCCTACCAAAACACCACGATTATAGAAAACATTGATATGCACACCAACTGGTAAGCTGGGTTGTAATTCGGCTAGCTTGATTTCGATCTGCTCTATGGTTTGCCTTGCATTGGCACCACGCAGACTAAGCACCACAGCCGTTACTGCTTCACCATTACCATCTTTACTAACCGCCCCATAGCGCGTTAACGATCCAATTCGTACTGTGGCAATGTCTTCGACTTTAACCGGTAAGCCATTATGTTCAGCTACAACCGTGTTTTTAACATCCTGTTCGTTTTTAATACGACCTTCGACTCTGACAATTAAAGTTTCCTCTCCTTCAGTCAAGCGCCCAGCACCATCATTACGATTATTGTTCTGTAAAGCATTAACTAATTGTTCAGTGTTTATATTTCTGGCTGCCATTTTGACATTATCTGGAATGACTTCAAAACTGCGCACCAGACCACCTAAAGCATTAACATCCGCAACACCCTTTACTGTCCGCAGAGTTGGACGAATAACCCAATCCAACAATTCCCGGCGTTCCATCAAACTGAGATCCCCTCCCTCTATGGCAAACATGAACATCTCACCCAGCGGCGTTGTCATAGGAGCAATACCGCCAGTGACACCTACAGGCAAACTGCCCCACAGCGCATTGAGTCTTTCAGCTACTTGTTGTCGAGCCCAATAGATATCAGTACCTTCTTCGAAGTCTAAAGTAATATCGGTGATAGCATATTTTGCCAGAGAACGCAGCATAGTCTGATGCGGGATACCCAACAACTCCACTTCTATTGGTGCCGTGATACGAGATTCAACTTCCTCAGGCGTCATCCCTGCGGCTTTAACGATAATTTTTACTTGTGTGGGTGAAACTTCTGGAAACGCATCAATAGGAATTTGTTTAAATGCGTAATAACCACCACCACTCAATAACAACATTAATAGCATGATGAGCAAGCGCTGCATTAATGCAAAACGGAGCAGGGTAGACATTATTCATAGCCTCCCAAACCCAACCAGTTTGCTTTTAAAGCCACAGTACCTTTGACAGCAATTTGTTCCTTACCGGTTAATTCAACATTGATTAAGGATTCCTCACCCTGCTTACCAATGATATTAACCTCAGTGACTAGAAAACCATCTTTATTACGGACAAAAATATAATTATGTCCCTCATATTGCGAGATGGCAGCATTGATTACCTTAAAACCTGCTTGCTGACTGTTTTGCATAATCTGCACATTTACATTTTGACCTACTTTGAGTTGCGGCTGTTTACCCTTAATCACGCCACGCGCCAACACCGTCTGATTTTCTCGATTAACACTCTGTCCTAGTAGGCTGATATTGGCCGTTATTGTTGTATTTTCAATTTGCACCAGATCACCAATAATAATAGCGTTAAGGCGTTCTTGCGGAATATTAATTTCCAGCCACAATTCAGATAAATCGGCAAGCCGATACAAAGGCGCTTGCATATCGAGACGAGCCCCCAACGTCACAAAACGTTCCAGCACAACACCGCTAGCAGGTGCATGTAAATTCAATAAACTACTAAGTTTACCCGATTGTTTAAGCTCGGAAATTTCGTTGCCAGACATACCTGCCATTTGCAGCAATTGCCGAGCAGAGTCGAATTGTGCAACTTTGCTATGGTGTAAGGTTTGAGTTTGCTGCCAACGGCGATCAGCAATCACCCCTTCCTCAAGTAATTTTTCGTCGCGTTTATAATCCAGTTCAGATAGCTGCAATTCATTAGCCACAGTTAAGAAGTCGCGTTGCAAATTCAATAACTCTGGACTATTGATAGTAGCCAATAACTGATTTTTTTGCACACTATCACCAATATTGGCATGCAACTGGCTGACCAGACCGGGTTGAGGGCTACTGAGCAAATACTCATGATAACCGGGCACCACCACTTTGGCAGGCGCATACAATAGCGGAACTTGGTGGGTAAGTTTTAATGTATCGAGTTTGATGGCCAGTTTATCAATTTGATCTTGAGTAATTTTGATCTGCATATCCTGCGCATATACTAGTGTCACAGTGTTTATCAACAACAGGTACAACAGAATTTTTTTCATGGTTGCACTCCAACAGCCTGATTATAGAAGGCTATATTGCGCTGTAATTTGACTTCCTGCTCTTTAGCATTTCGCATGGCTTCCAAACTACGTGCCTGAATTTTCAGTAAATCTAACAAGTTAATTTCTCCTGCAGAAAAACTGGTCTCAGTCATTTTCAAGTGCGTTTCGGCAATTTGTTTAAGTTCATTGCCAATAGCAATTTCACTGCGTGAAATTTCCAATGCATGCTCGGCTTCGTGAAGAGTTTTCTCTAAATGCCGGATTATATGTTCGCGTTGCGACAATGCGCGATTTAACTCCAAATGTGCTGCCGCTATTTCTGGAGCATCGTAGGTACTGTGTCCGAACGGAATGACGACACCAATGCCGGTAGTTTGAGAATTACCACTCCCCATGGGATCATGACTTATCGTAGCACCAACATTGATTTTCGGTTGATTGATGGTATCAGTGTTTTTTGCCCATTCTATGGTGGATTGTTTACGAGCTATAATGGAATTTATTGCTTCTAGCAAGGGATGATCAGGCAAGATAATGTCGATAGGACTCAACTGCTCCCGATAATTATCAGGCACATGATTAGTGCGCGTTAGATTGGCATAACTTTTGCGGCTGTGCATAAGTTCTGCTTCAGCTTGCGTATACAGACTGCGATTATGCAAATGCTCACTATCAGCTAGTAATAAATCTGCACGTGCCAAATCACCTAGCTCTACGCGCCGCCGAACTTTTTCCAGCAATTGCGCAGAAATATCTAAAGCATATTTAGCCTGCTGAAATCGATTTTCTGCTAAAGCCATATCCCATAAAGCTTCTCTGACCAAACGAGCTACTTCAAGCTTTAAAGCGACTGATTGTTTTTCTGCAGAAATCTGAGCATGATCGGCGATATTTTGTGCGGCCTCACGCTGTCCCCAATTCCAGGGTGTAAATTCCATTTCTACATTACCTTCTTGATAACCTCGATTATTGGTAATTTTATCGTCATTATACGTGAGCGCTAGCTGGGTAGAACCTGCAAGCCAACTATCACTTCGCACATGTAAAGCTTCGGCTTCTGCGGCTAATCCCTCATTGATCAATCGATCTGGATATTTTTCCAGAGTTATTTCTACCAATTGTGACAATGTCAGCCCGGCATCGACTTCAATGGTATCGATATGCTCGTTAGCTAAAGCGTCGGCGCTGGCAGATTCTTTAGATGAGCTTGTTGATCTGTGCAAGCTGGTTTCAGCAAGGCACAAAGGTGCTATCAGTAGAAAGCCTACTGACAAGGCATAGTAAATATGCCGGTATTCAGTCATATTGCACTCCAATACAATCTTTAAGTAAGGCGTGATCTGTTTACAAGGAAACAGAAACAAAAAGTGATATGCTCAAAGAGCTTATTCAACGCCGGACAGGCGAATCTACAACCCTGATGTAATAAGGGGGGGCGCGCGTGTTGTTTGCAGTAAGAATAGGTTGAGAGATACAGTTGTCAAGTAGTGGCTCAGATATAATGATCCGATACCGATTGTTATCAAAAAAAACTTCTCTACTGTAATACTGGGTAAAAAACCAGCTTTGATATTTTTGCAAATTGGGTTTTATGCCTACACCCACATTAATGATAGCACTTTCTGTAGATAGAACAGATTTACTACCCATCATGGAGTGCGAGTGTAAAACATTATGCAAAGATTCAAATTCGTACAAATGCAAGCCGCTTTCCATCTGCGAAACTCCGGCATGAGCATGTACTACTGGTGATCCATATTGCAACAGCACTAATATCATAACCAGAAATTGACGAAAAAATGCAACCATTTATAGTATGTAATGTCAGAAGTTTGAAGTTTATCTTTAAGCAATAGTTGTATACAGGACAACGAAACGCTATTCTAATTGATAACGGTGATTGTAGTTCGAGTATCCGTCTGCATTTTCCATTTTTTTAAGGTAATTATTTTATGCACAAGAAAAACAGTATCATTATTAGCTTTTTAGTCGCCATGACCTTAATGTTGGCCAGTGTACATGAAGCTGAAGCCAAACGCTTTGGTGGCGGTAGCTCGTTTGGCAGCAAACCCAGTTATAGCCAGCCTTATCAAGGATCAGGCAGCTCAAATTCTTTCAGCCAACCATCTCGTTCACCTGCGCAACCTGCAGCCGCAGCCAGCCAAAATCAGACGGCACGACAAGGCTTTGCTAATCGGGGAGGGTTGATGGGCATGCTAGGTGGTCTGGCGTTGGGTGGCTTACTCGGCTCGATGTTTTTTGGCGGCGCGTTTGAACATATCAACTTTATGGATATGTTGCTTTTTGCTGGGGTTATTTACTTGCTCTACCGTGTATTTGCGGCCAAAACTGCTCGACAAGCACAACCAGTAGCTAATGCCTATGCCCGAAATAGTGTTCAAGAACATGAAACTGTATACAATCAAGGTTCATCAGCATCAAGTCGTAACTTTGATACCGATCTGTTATTCAGAGGTAAAAATGCTGCGCCTGTTAGTGTGCCTGCCAGTTTCGATCAACAAGGTTTTTTAGCGGGTGCGGAAAGAGCATTTCGCCATTTGCAAGCGGCCTGGGATGCACGAGATTTAGCGGCCATTCGCGGCTTATCAACCGACAAAGTTTTTGCAGAAATCCAAGATCAATTACGTGCAAGTAGCTCTAATAAAACAGAAGTACTTAAAGTTCACGCTGAATTATTAGCTGTTCGTGAAGTCGGAAATGAACTGGAGGCAACGGTATTATTCGACACGCTGATGCGTGAAGACGAAAGCGAAGCCGAACAAGTAAAAGAAGTATGGCACTTCGTAAAACCAGTAAACAGCCAGCAAACTAAATGGTTTCTGGACGGTATTCAACAAGTTCAAAACTAAAACAGCAATATGTATAACGAAGGCGAAAAAATCCGCCGACGCTATGACCGTCTTGCCCCGTGGTTTGACGGTCTGGAAGGATTTATGGAAGGCTTGTTTTTTCGCCGCTTCCGAAAAAAATTGTGGGCCGAAGCAACAGGCCCACATATATTGGAAGTAGGGGTTGGTACCGGCAAAAACTTCGATTTTTACCCACGCTCAGCCTACATGACAGCTATCGATTTCAGCCCAAAAATGCTGGTTCAAGCCCAAAGAAAACGCGATAGAAAACAAATATTTGTCGATCTTGCACAAATGGATGTGCAATCTATCTGCTATGCAGACAACAGTTTTGATACGGTGATAGCCAGCTTTGTATTTTGCTCAGTACCACAACCCAGAAAAGGACTGAAAGAGTTACATCGGGTATTAAAACCGGGTGGCCAATTACTATTGCTTGAACATGTATTAAGCAGTCATAAAACCATAGCTGGTATTATGAATATGATGAATCCATTAATCGTGGCCCTTTTTGGAGCCAATATTAATCGGCAAACCGTTAAAAATGTGCAAGCTTGCCCATTTCAAAAAATCTTTATAGATCCCGCCAGCACCGATATGATCAAGCTGATACGAGCAGTTAAGTAGGTTTTATTCTAGTTTAAAGTGACGCGTTGGGCTACGACCGAGGTCTCACCCAACATATGTCTATAAATAATTCTTTATCCGAGCGTCCTCAGCTTAGAATCGATTTACTGAAGTTAACGCTTTCTAAATATTTTTAAACTGCTTCGTGGCTATCCTTTTCCTGTAGGATTAATTTCACCACAGCCACCAAACCAATAATCATAACGCCATACAGTAAAGCACCACCTAAATAAGAGGGGTAATACTGACCAACACGCTGAAAATACTCTGCCACAGATAGTTCTGCAAAACGCCCAGATAACAAATAAAAACTGCCGTTGGAAATCATAAATGCCACAGAAGTACTTCCCATTAAAACTAAACATTGTTTTAGTGCATTTGATATAGACCACGCTTTGAATTGGCGAGAATACTGACCACCCAACCACATTGCAGCATAAGTAGGAATCAAAAATACATAAGCAGGTGAAACACAATAATCGCTAACCCCCAGCTGAGTAATAGCCAAATAATCAATTACACCAGCTTCCAACAGCAACGCTGCAAAGAAAAAACGCCCACCCAACCAAAAAGCAGCCAAAAAGAACACCGCTAAAGATGCATCTGGCAAGGCAAACGCAGTACCAAAATGGTGGAAACGAGTAGCGGCCATCAATAGCATTAAAGCAAACATACCTGGCTTGATAGTCAGGACTGATTTTAAAGTCATTATTTAATCTCCGATTTGAATAACTATAGTGTATCTAAAAAAAGAAGTATCTACCGAAAGTCGTATATTGGCAAACCATAGATAGCAGTTTGTTCAACAAATTATTGGTTTAAACCTTGTCAAAAAACCTTCTATGGCTCTTAAAAAGCTGGCAATTCTAAGCAGATTAAACAAATTAAGCACGCAAAAAATACCTTACCGCTGCGTTTGTGTATTTCGAATAGCGTTTAAACGGGGTGTGGGGCATAATTCTAAATCTGCACACCACTTGTTTTAGCTCCATAACCTTAACTCCGGCAAAATCAATCGTATGTTTACCATTGCAAGTTTGGACAGCGCACTTAAAACTGCACTGCTGGACAAAATAAACAATAAAACCAAACCACTGGGATCACTGGGACAGCTTGAAACTCTGGCCTTACAGCTAGGACTCATTCAAAACACCCTTAGCCCAACTCTCAATCAGCCAGTAATGATGGTATTTGCTGGCGACCACGGCATCGTCGAGGCCGGTGTAAGCGCCTATCCGCAAGCGGTAACACAACAAATGGTTGGCAATTTTTTACAAGGCGGTGCTGGTATCAATGTCTTTGCCAAATTAAATGGCATGCAGGTGCGCATAGTCGATAGTGGGGTTAACTATGTATTTCCGGCACACCCTAAGCTGATTAATGCCAAAATTGGCATGGGTACTTCTAACTTTCTCACCAAACCGGCCATGAGCCTGACACAATGTGAACTAGCCTTACAACAAGGCGCAATTCTGGCCCAGGCTGAAATTGCTGCCGGCAGCCAAGTATTAGGGTTTGGCGAAATGGGGATAGGCAATACCACTTCGGCAGCAGCATTAATGGCGATTTTAACTAGCTTACCAGTCTCTCACTGTACAGGACGAGGAACTGGGTTGGATAATGCAGGATTGCAAAAAAAGACCACTATTATTACTCAAGCTATCAAACAGCACTCGATTGATGCAAACGATTATGTACGCGTATTAGCTACATTTGGCGGCTTTGAAATCGCTATGATGGCAGGAGCCATGTTGGGAGCCGCTGCAAAAAAAACAGTCATCCTGATTGATGGATTTATCGCCAGTGCCGCCTTATTGGTAGCCACTAAAATGCAGGCCAATTTATTAGATTATTGTGTTTTTGCGCATTGCTCAGATGAGGCTGGACACCGATTATTACTGGACTATTTACATGCCAAACCTTTGCTGAATTTAGGCTTACGTTTAGGTGAAGGTACAGGTGCTGCTCTGGCATTACCTTTGTTACAAGCCGCTATCAGTTTTTTAAATGATATGGCCTCTTTTGATGCGGCACAGGTCAGTCGGGGCTTAAACTCAGCATGAAACAGGAATGGCGTTATTTATTGCTGGCGGTGGGCTTTTTTAGCCGCATTCCGGTTCCGGCACTGGCTGACTTTAAAGAAGCAGAGCTTAACCGCGCCGCTAAATTTTTCCCTTTAGTCGGACTACTAATCGGTAGCATAACTGCCTTTAATTACTGGCTAAGCGCTAAATTTTTCCCAACCGATATTGCCGTTATTATTAGCATGATCAGCAGTATCTATATTACTGGTTGTTTCCACGAAGACGGGTTAGCCGATTGCATTGATGGGTTGGGTGGTGGCTGGAGTAAAGAACAAGTATTGCAAATTATGCAAGATTCACGCATTGGCAGCTATGGTGCAACAGCACTGATGTTAATACTGTTGACCAAATTTATAAGCCTTAGTCATATTTCGCCAGATTTGATACCCTGGGTATTATTGGTCGCTCATAGTTTAAGCCGCTATGCCGCCATTCTAGTTATGATGACACAATATTATGTTCGTAGTGAAGGCAAAGCCAAACCACTGGCAACAGAATTAAGCAGTAGCGAATTTTTGCTTGCCAGTGTGTTTGGGTTACTACCTTTAATAATATTACCCGTGCATTTATTATGGGCCTTATTACCCGTAACGCTGATCTGGCTATTTTTTAGTGCCAAACTAAAAAAACGCATAGGTGGCTATACAGGCGATTGCTTAGGTGCCATGCAACAATTAACCGAAGTGATGTTTTATCTTGGCATATTGGCCTGGAGTTTGCCATAAATGGAAATCTATTTAGTTCGACATACCACACCCGCTATTAGCCCCGGCATTTGTTACGGACAAACCGATATAGAATTGGCGGACAGCTTTAGCGAAGAATTTGCCCGCTTGCAAAATAAACTTAAGCATTTGGAAAAGCCCTTAGTGTATTCCAGCCCCTTAAAACGCTGTTTGCATTTGGCCGAAAACATGACACAGGCTTTAAATTTTGACACAGTGACTCAGGATGCGCGCCTGCAAGAACTCAATTTTGGTAGCTGGGAGATGCTGGCCTGGCCACAAATCCCTAAAGCCGAATTGGATGCCTGGACAAAAAACCTCACTGGCTATGCCCCGCCCCAAGGTGAATCCGTTCAAGATTTGCATGCACGTGCCCAACACTTTTTAGCTGATCTTTGTGCAGCGAATAACATGCAAAGCTGTATTCTATTTACTCATGCTGGTGTGATACGCAGCCTGTTAGCACAGATATTGTATGAAGACTTACAACAAGCTTTAAAAATACAGATTGCTTATGCCAGCGTAACCAAGCTGATTGTTAATGGGCAAGACGTGCAGGTGGAGTATCAGAATCAATAACTAACCCACCACAATAATAAAAAGTAGGATGTGGTGAGCGAAAGCGAACCGCATCAATCACGACAAAAACTCCACCTAGGCTGGTATATTCTCCAAACCTGAACTGTTTATTTTAGTTGCAATGGCAAACCCGCAGCAACGAAAGTCACTTGATCGCTAATCTCGGCCAAGGCCTGATTTAACCAGCCAGCCTGATCCTGGAATTGCCGATTGATTTCTCCCAACGGCACTATTCCCATACCCACTTCATTACTGACCATAATGATTTTGCCTGGTAGGTTTGGCAAGTTTTCTAATAATAAACGGCGCTGAGCAGGCCAATCGATACCTTCCGGCGGCAGACAATCTGGACAAATACATTGGGCCAACCATAAGGTCAGACATTCCACTAGCAAACACTGACCTTCGGCTGCATTAGCTTGTAAACATGCTGCCAAATAATGCGGCACTTCTAAGGTTTTCCATTCAGCTGGTCTTTGCGCTTTATGTCTGGCTACTCGTTCCCCAAATTCATCATCATATACTTGAGCAGTCGCGATATAGGTCACCGGCATACCAGAAGCCAGTGCCAACTTTTCTGCGTAACGGCTTTTGCCAGAACGAGCACCACCCAGTATTAACTGTACAGACATCTTTACTCCAGATAGTATGAAAATAGTCTGTAGGATGTGCCGTGCAACGGGAAGCGCATCGATAACGATTGATGCGGGTCGCTATCGCTCACCACATCCTACTCTATTGATTTTTTATGCTTTTAATTTTATTGAAACCTTTAATCTCTTTTCCAGGTATTCTCAGATACCAGCTCGGATAACGGCTTTTCCTTACTCCAGCCAGTTTCCACTAACATGGGAGCCTGATAAAAAGCATCAACGTGCCCCAAACACAAAATCGCCACTGGCTTGGCATCGGCAGGCATTTGCAATAATTTAGCCAGACTTTCGGGTTCGAACATAGATACCCAGCCGAGTCCCAAGCCTTCTGCGCGTGCTGCCAGCCATAGATTCTGAATTGCACAACTGACCGAAGCCAAATCCATTTCCGGCAAAGTGCGGCGACCAAAAATATAATCTTGGCGCTGATCACACAAGGCCACCACCAACACTTCTGCGCATTGCATTATGCCTTCCACTTTTAAGCGCATAAACTCATCCTCACGCTCACCTAACGCCTGAGCAGTATTTAAACGTTCTTCCTGCACCAAATCATAAATATGTTGACGCAAATTAGCATCAGTAATGCGAATAAAGCGCCAGGGCTGCATTAAACCAACGCTAGGGGCATGATGCGCAGCAGCCAGCAGTTTAGCCAAAATAATTGGATCAACTGCATCAGGCTTGAAATGACGCATATCACGACGCTCGGCAATTACCCGGTAGATGGCGGCAATTTCGGAATCTGAATAACGTAACGAGCTCATTGATTCGCGGAATGGAGGCTTATAAGGGGGTTAGCGCGCCCCTCTCTAAAAGACTTATTGATGGCGCACACTGATTTTTTATCTACCTCAACGCGGATTGGCAAAACGCAGAAGAACCGTTGAACTTTATGGTCAACCGAATTACTCCTACCACTAAATCTCAACCCGCCGCCCCGTAGCTGCCGATTGCAAAGCGGCAACAATAACCTGACAGTTTTCTCTGGCATCGGCCAATGACAGAGCGGGCTGTTTGCCTTGCAACACACAATCACTAAAATGCTCTACTTCCAGCCGGAAATGATTTGAAGCGGGTAAACGTTCCTCGCCAGAGCGACCGTCTTCATGCCACCAGGAAATAACCGGCACATCGCCCGGTAATTGCCACACCACATGACATTTTATGCCGCCTTGAGTACCAATAATTTCGTACTCACAACGTCTGGCACGTTCAAAACTAAAATCGAACTGGGCAAATTTGCCATCACCATAATCCAGCACGCCGCTCGTGGAAATATCGGCACCACTTTCCACGTATTTGCTTAGAGCAGTGACGGCTTGCGGTGGATGCTGAAAAAATTGACGCAAGGAATGGATGGCATAGCAGCCTATATCCCACATTGCGCCACCACCGTGCGAGACATCCTCGGCCAACCGATACATGCGCGCCGGGCGCATCATAAAAGAATAACAGGCACGTACTGAACGAATTTCGCCAATTAAACCACTATCCAGCAACGCTTTAACGCGCTGATGTTGCGGGTGGAAGCGATACATAAAGCCTTCCATAACGGTAACATTATGCTTTTTGGCAGCCTGTTCAATAGCATCGATATCTGCGACAGATAAAGCCAATGGCTTCTCGCACAACACATGTTTGCCATGTTCTATGGCACGTAAAGTCCAAGCAGCATGTTCCTGATTAGCCATGGGGACATACACGGCCTGAATATTTGGATCGGTGAGTATGGCATCCAGTTCATCATAAGCTTTAATTTCTGGATAGCAGGGGGCATATTTATGTAACGTTTCTGCAGCGGCACCCGCACGGCGACTGCCAATAGCAATAAGTTGCGCATTATTTGCTTCAATAATGGCCGGCATCAAACGTTCGTTGATACGGGCAGCGCCGAGTATACCCCAGCGAAGCTGAGCATTATTAGTCATGATTTCCCCTGTTTGACCTTGATTGATAGGCCCTAATTAAAATGGATTTTGCGCAGCCTGACAATCGATTGCATAAACTTGCGGTTGCTCACCCAACTTTAAGGCGGTTAACTGCCCACCCCATAAACAACCTGTATCAATACCATAACAATTATGGCCTTGATAAAAGCCCAGCGTTGACCAGTGACCAAAGATAATACGCATATCCAGACTTTTACGACCCGGCACGGCAAACCACGGTATTAATCCAGTGGGCTGGCTACCCGGCGGGCCTGATTGCGAAAAATCCATCACACCATCCGCCGTGCAATAACGTAAGCGCGTTAAACAATTAATGGTAAACCGCATCCTATCGGTTTTATGCAAATCATCCTGCCAAACAGCGGGTTTGTTGCCATACATGCTTTTAAAAAAGCGTTCGTAATCGCTACCTTGCATAGCCTGCTCTGCTTCTTTAGCCATTTTCTGGGTAAGCTCAAAATCCCATTGTGGTGGTAAGCCTGCATGAAACATACAAAATTGCTGATTGTGATAAAACAGAGGTTGACGTCTTAACCAATCGATTAATTCAGCACAATCGGCTGCTTGCAAAATGGGCGTTAAGGTATCTTTTTTTCCAGATTTTCCCATTGCAACGACAGTCGCTATCAAATGCAAATCATGATTACCCAATACCGTAATCGCTGACTCACCCAAACCTTTAACAAAACGCAGGGTTTCCAGTGATTTAGGGCCACGATTAACCAAATCGCCTGCTAGCCAAATTTGATCAACCCCTGGATCAAATTTAATTAAATCCAACAGGCGTCGTAATTCATCGTAACAACCCTGCACATCACCAATCGCATAAATCGCCATTAGTGTAAAATTCGCGGAATAGATAACGTAAACTTGGGAATGAGTGCACTAAAGTTTTCGCCATTATCAGATATCATCTGATATTTACCTTGCATCACTCCCACCGGGGTTTCTATCATTGCCGCGCTGGTATAGCGGAAAGAATCGCCGGGGGTAAGATAAGGTTGTTCGCCAACAACACCTTCGCCATTGACCTCCTGAATTTTGCCATTGGCATCCGTAATCAGCCAATGCCGGGTTAACAACCGTGCAGGAACACCACCTACATTGGTGATGGTAATGGTATAGGCAAATACATAACGATTTTGATCGGGTGAGGATTGTGCTTCTATGTAATAGGGAACAGCCTCAACTAAAATTTTGTTTTTTTCGCTCATTGATAGATGATGTGGAATTCAATAAGGCTATTTCAACGCAACTTATGCCTAAACGCAAGAAACCAAATACTATGACCCAAAAAACAGCACTGTTTTCATTCTTTTTACTGTTGTCTCCCATTGTGTTTGCAGCCGATGCCAAGGAGTTATTTGCAGCTGCCATTGCCGGCAAACTGGAACGCGTCGAAAACATGCTGGCTTCAGGACTCGATGTTAACAGCAAGACAGAACTGGACAGAACCGCCTTGATGGCTGCCAGTTTTAATGGCAATGTACGCATAGTGAAAACCTTACTGGCCTATGGTGCGGATGTAAACCTGGCTGACAAAGCAGGTGCTACTGCGTTAAGTGATGCCGTGGTTTTTGGTAGTCCGGATATTGTTAATTTGCTAATTGCCGCAGGAGCCAATGTTAATGCCGCGGATTTGCAAAATGTAAAAATCATGGACAAAGCCAAAAAACTGGGCCGTGATAATATCATTAAATTATTGGAAACGGCTGGCGCTAAAGGCACAGAAACGAAGACTGAAACCAAACCAGAAGGCGAACAAAGTACTGAGGGTGAACAAAAACCCGCCACAGAACCAAAAACCGAAACCCCCACTACAGAAGATAAAATTAAATGACAGCGCAGCCCAAACCCCTACACATTCATATTCTTGGCATCTGCGGTACGTTTATGGGCGGGCTAGCCTTAATTGCCCGCGAACTGGGCTATCAAGTCAGTGGTTCTGATCAAAATGTCTATCCACCCATGAGTACCCAGCTAGAAGAGCAGGGCATTCAATTACTCAGTGGTTATAAAGCAGAGAATCTTAATTGCCAACCGGATTTAGTGGTGATTGGTAATGCGTTATCGCGCGGCAACCCAGAAGTGGAAGCGGTGTTAAATCGCGGCTTGCCTTATATATCCGGCCCACAATGGTTAGCCGAACATGTACTGCAAAAGCGCTGGGTTTTAGCGGTGGCAGGCACACACGGTAAAACCACCACCAGCAGCATGTTAAGCTGGATATTAGACTATAACGGCTTTAAGCCCGGCTTTTTGATTGGCGGCATTCCGTTAAATTTTGGTATTTCTGCGCGGCTTGGCGAGTCGGATTTTTTTGTAATTGAAGCCGACGAATACGATTGCGCGTTTTTCGATAAACGTTCTAAATTTGTGCATTATCGGCCACGTACCGCCATTTTAAATAATCTGGAATACGACCACGCCGATATTTTTGAGAACATCGATGCTATCAAAAAACAATTTCAGCATTTACTGCGTACCATTCCCGGTGAAGGTTTGGTAATTGCCCCAGATTGCGAAAAACATATCACAGATGTTATTAACACGGGTTGCTGGACACCGGTAGTAAAAACCGCCATAGACGCCCCGGCAGAATGGCAAGCGCATTTAACTAAAGCCGATGGCAGCCAGTTTAGCATCCGTTTTAAAGGTGAAAGCCAGGGCAGTGTTGATTGGTCCTTGACCGGGCAACATAATGTTTACAACGCCTTGGCGGCCATTGCCGCTGCCCGGCATATTGGCATCCTACCGGCACAAGCTATAGAAGCTTTACATCAGTTTCAAAATGTAAAACGGCGTATGGAGCTGATCATCAGCAGCCAGGGGGTTAAAGTGTACGACGACTTTGCCCATCATCCCACCGCCATTAAAACTACCTTGGATGGTTTACGCAAACAAGTCGGTAACGAGAAGATACTCGCCATAGTCGAGCCACGTTCCAACACCATGCGCTTGGGCGTACATACCCAATCGTTGGCAGAATCACTGCAACAAGCGGATGTTGCCATTGTTTACCAACCCGATAATCTGGGCTGGGATTTAACCCAGTTATTGCAATATGCGCAGAATATAGAAATTTGTAATAGTTTGGATGCCATTATCGATAAAATTCAAGCTGAAACGGGTGGTATTTGCCATGTATTATTGATGAGTAATGGCAGTTTTGGCGGGATTTATCAGCGGCTAAAAGAGGTGTTGTGAGGTTAGGAGCATCAGGTAAGTTATTTTCGCAGAAATTTTTGAAAATCTTTGTCGAAACTAACTAGCTCCCATTTATGGTGCCGTGCAGTTGCGTAAACAATTGCATCAACAATATCAACATTATGATCGGAGAACAATACTAGACTGTCCAAGAGAACTGAACTGTTTTCTTGATTGATACCCTGATACTTTAAAAACTGGATCAAAATATCGCAGACTTTAGACTTAGGTACTTTGTATACTTTTAGAAGCACATAAACGCATTCAGCCAACACACTTTCTGGAACATATGCAATTGCCTCGCCGCATTTTATAGTTTGCATAAACGCACTGGCTATTTGAAAATATTTTGGGTGGTCATTTAGCAAATAACGCAGAATAACGTTTGTATCAAGTACGGTTGTATTTTTCATCTAGAGTGAGTTGCCATGCCTGTTGCTTAACTTCTTCGGTGGGTACATAAGAGGAAGCATAAGCCTCTAAACTGCCTGCTATGTCATTTACTTGTGAGCTTTCAGCTTTTTGTTCGCTACTTATACCTAGACGAAAATAATGAATTAGATCGTAAATTTCTGCAAGTTTTCCTTCCGGAATGCTTTCTAGCTCCTGCATAATCCGCTGTTGCATGTGCATATTAATTACCTTATTAAAAAACGATTGCTGCTTACTCTGGTTAAATTTTACTGTGTTTGTCGCTTTTGCATAAAATAAATTCAAAGTCTGATTTCACTTCTCCACATTCAGTGTCAACACTTTACCGACTTTGAATGTTCGTTGCGCAATTATTCAACGATCCTTTACTAGGTTTTTTGCGTAAAATAGATGAGATAGGAGTTTGTATTATCTGTATACAATTCGCAATCAAAATATACAAAATACTTATTCAGGCGCAATTACATCTCGAAATCTAATCTCTGAACATTACGAAAATTAGTGATGCGATTCCAAATATCTACACAATGATTCAATTACTATTTCTTGAACATTAGCGGCCCAACCCTGTTCTACCAATGTTTGCGTCTGTTGCCACAGTTGATCATGTACTTCAGCGTGAATAGTGCTACTCATTGTTATACTCCAGCGTTACTCTAATCATACTTTACCATTCACCACATAAATTATTTCTGTTATGTGCAATGTATTTAAAGTATGGCTTAGTTATAAAATTTTTATATTATTTGCTCCATTACCTTCATTGTGCAAAGATAAAGACTTAAATTATGGCGTTACCGATAGATATAACCTAAATTTTTAGGGTATAAAAACATCAAATTGATAAAAATCCATGCTCGATCATTGGTTAAAAAAACTTACAAAGTTACGCGTTGATCGAGCAACCAAAAGCCCTGCTCCACATAAGCCACTATTAATACTTGCCATTCTTGATCAAATTGAAGAAGGATTAATTATATAGATACGCTTGTTTGCTTTGTAATGTAAAAATGCTATTGCCATCGGGAGTTGCATTAGTTGAAGCAGTCCATATTCACCAATTCGCTAATAGTAAAAACGATAATATATCTAATGGATTGGCATTATGCCGTAATCATCATTGGGCTTTTGATCAGGGACTATGGTCAATTGGTGATAATTTTGAAATATTAGTAGCTAACAACATGTTTTCTGAGCAATCTCCTAACCAAGTTGCGTTGACAGAATACCATACAAAGCAAATAAACTTATCTTGGATAAAACCAGAATATAGACCTAATCAAAAGCATTTGGAATGGCATAGAAAACATAGATTTATTGGAATTTACTAGCCAAATATAAATGTTAGTTGTCAAAAAACTTTTCTATCCCAACAAATCAAAATTTAACTTACTAACACTACTTATCCGCAAAGAATTTACCGAAAAAATAAATCCAGTTTATTATAACCGCACCCATTTCTTGTTTTAGCTACTGTCCAAACGGAATAAATTATGACGCCCGTTAAAACCGCATTCCTTTTCAGTTCCTTAGCCTTATTGTCTCCAATTGCAAGCCATGCGCAGCCAAAAGGCTTGGAAAACATCGAACACATTGTGGTGATCTATCTTGAAAATCGCAGCTTTGACAGTTTGTATGGTAAATTTCCGGGAGCTAATGGTTTGGCTCAGGCCAAAAATGCACCGTTACAGGTGGATGAATTTGGTCGGCCTTATAAAATTTTGCCGCCAGTGATGGATGGCAAGAATATTGACAGCCATTTCCCAGCAGATTTGCCCAATAAGTCGTTTAATATTGCAGATTATATTAAGCCTGATGAAAAGCACCCCGATTTAACCCACCGATTTTTTATCCACCAAATGCAGATTAATGCAGGACGTAATGATAGGTTTGCGCAATTATCCTCTGCGGGCGCATTAAGCAAGGGTTACTATGATGTAACGGGTACAGCCATGTGGAATTATGCCAAGCAATATACGCTGGCAGACAATTTTTTTCAGGCCGCTTTTGGGGGATCGTTTCTCAATCATCAATGGTTAATTTGTGCCTGCACACCCGAGTTTAAAGATGCACCACCCGAATTACGGCAGTGGAAAATTGATGCTACTACTGGTAGACCTACGGGTGATCCATCGGTTACTTCCGATGGTTATGCAGTTGGAACTATTCAACCCACTTATCCACCTTACGATACAGAACATGCCAATAATCGCTTGCCTTTGCAATATCAGGCCACTATTGGCGACAGGCTAACTGCCAAAGGCGTTTCCTGGGCTTGGTATGCGGGTGGCTGGGGTGATGCTGTAGCCGGGCGTAAATCGGATGATGATTTTCAATACCATCATCAACCGTTTGTGTTTTATGCCAATTACGCACCAGATTCGGCAGCACGCGCGGAACATTTGCTGGATAGAAGCCGGTTATTGTCTGATTTAAAGGGCAATTTCCCGCAAGTGGCCTTTTATAAACCAGTTGGTGCTAAAAACGAGCATCCTGGTTATTCGAGCATTTTAGCGGCTGATCAGGAAGTTCAGGAAATTGTTGAAGCGGTACGTAGTAGTGCCATTTGGCCGAGTACGGCTATTATTATTACGGCGGATGAATACGGCGGTTTGTGGGATCATGTGGCACCGCCTGTTATTGATCGCTGGGGGCCAGGTACACGGATTCCGGCCATTATTATTTCGCCTTATGCTAAAAAGGGGTTTGTCGATCATACCGAATATGACACCACCTCTATTCTTAAGCTGATCGAAACCCGTTTTGATTTGGACCCACTAACAGATCGAGATGCTAAGGCAAATGATATGTTGTCTGCGTTTGAGTTTAAACATAAGGGTGCAAAATAGGCTGTTAGGCCATTCTTATGATTTATTAGCTGAATATCGGACACTCTTAAGTCTTAGGCAACTTAGCAGTTTACTTATGACCACGGTGGGAAAGCTGAAAACTTGGAGGTTATAGCGTGCGGTATACCCTTCATGGTTCGACAAGCTCACCACGAACGGTATACCGCAGATGTAAATTATCCTTCCGCTTTTACATCGTCTTCATGATGTGAAAAACGTTTACGCTCTTCTGCGGTTTTACCCAATACTTTTGCCATCCAAGGTGGCGGCGCGGCAAATACTTTTTGAAACTCGCGTAACTGTGCCGTGGCTGCAATCACCTCTGGCACTTTGATAGGGTAAATGTCGGCACGGATAACTTTTGCTGCTGCCGGCCCACCAATAGATTGTACAAACAACACCTGACAATCATTGATTAAATTAACCCTAAACAAGTTTCTATCATCAGCACTATCAGCTTCTACAGTAGAACGAATGTCGATTAAGCGCATATCGTCCTGACTTAGCTGATAAATTAAAAAGCGAATGCAGGAGCCAAAATGTCCATTCAGCAAAGAGCCACTGTTTGAAGCAATGGCAATACGAATGGACTCTGGAATATCGCCAGTTTTGTAGGCTTGCACCTGCGGCAAATCTTCATCGCCTTCTTCTTCGCCCCATAAATAACGTACTGCCAGCTTGATATTTTCCAGGCCGATGCCAATATCTTCACCATCTTCTTCACCGTCTAAACTACCAATGCCGGTTTTGAGATTGGTTACCGTAATTGATTTGAGTTTTTCATCATCCAGTGGCGAACCCACTTTACTATGCAAAATACCGATAAGTCTTTGCACATCAACACCAGGCAGTACGCGTGAAGCCAGGGCAATACGCAAAGCCGAGTCTCTTGATAATTGTTGCATAACATCACCTTTAAACTGAATTATGTTGTTTCCACTCGGCGTATCCACCCGCCAGACTATATACTTGCTGAAAACCGAAATCTCCAAACATTTCTGCCAGATGTTCGCTGGCATGGCCGTAATAGCAATAAATCAGCAAGGGTCTGTGTTTATCGCCTTTCTTCAATAAACTATCGCGTAGTTGCTCGTGCACATGCATGGCGTTGTCGATATGTCCGGCTTTATAGTCTTTCAAATCGCGACAATCCAGTATCATGGGTTGCTGTTCGGCAATCAGCTGTTTTGAAGCGGAAACAGCAATAACTTCGAATTTTTTCATACGGATTAACTCTCTATAAAGTCGCGGATTCAGTATTTAAACCGGGCCGCCGCTTAAATCTTTTTTAACTTCTATGGTTTGACTTAGGCCGTCTTCAAGACTGATGGGTGCGGTTTTAATTTTGAAGCCTTTAGCTTCGTTGTACATAGTAATCACTTTATCTTCTGCGGTTTGCCCTTTCAGATCGGCTTTTTCAATATACAGTGCTTCCAGGGTTTCATTCCAGACCATACCCTCTTTATAAGGCAATAATTTAAAGGTTATATCTGCATAAACTATCTGCATGGGGATAGTAATGTTTTCCACATATAACAAGGCCACGGTATCGGCACTTAAGGCATCTTTATATTTCTCTACAAAGATTGGCAGATGTTCCAGCTTGTAAAATAAGCCATTAATAAACAGAATTTTGTCACTATCTGCTAATACCGCAGCCTGATTAATAACCAACTCCGGGGTTTTTCTGTCGTGTACGTTGGTTGAACCTTCGTGTAACGCACCTTCAATTATGATCAAATCGCCACGAAATGCTGAAAGTCCGGGTGTTGTAGTTTTGCCCACTAAGGTGGTAATCCATAACAGCCCTTGGCTATTGTATTTTTCTAGTAACATGCGCTCAATTCCCCTGTAAATTCTAATGATAAAAGTATTTATTGTTTATAAAGCAAAACACTTGCCAGTCTGTTTAAAACCGTACAAAGCCCAAGCTAAACAAGGAATAAGCAGATAAACAATTTGCAGATTTTATGTGGTTTTTAGCGTCCATGTAGCAAAGCCGACAATTATCAGTTTACAGGGATAGAACTTTTGTCAGTTTTAATACTAAGTGACTACTTATAAATCTACTAGCCTTACTGATGACTAGTAGTGAATGAATTTGCTGAGTTTCGGCTATCGCCAGCCAACGCAGACTGACAATTGGGTTAATAGTATCGGGAATGTATAAGAGTCGATATAATTACTGTATTTGCAAGTTATCACTAAAAATGGACAATACTTGGGAAATTGTAACTATTCGGCGTAAAGTTAAGTTTTTATAGGATTTGCCGAAACTAATAGGCGCATCAATCACGATAGAGGCGCTTCACTTCGTGAAGCACATCCTACAGTCCATTGACATTTAACAACAGGCCTGCGCTTCTCACCTTATTT
The DNA here is from genome assembly GCF_039904985.1 of Methylomonas sp. AM2-LC. Lineage (NCBI taxonomy): Bacteria > Pseudomonadati > Pseudomonadota > Gammaproteobacteria > Methylococcales > Methylococcaceae > Methylomonas > Methylomonas sp. AM2-LC. Next base: position 461,876 of record NZ_CP157005.1, on the reverse strand, counting down.
AACACAAACCCAGCACAAACTAAAGCTATGAAAACAATCAATATTCAAGAAATGATGTCTCAAAGCGGGGTATCTTTTGGCACGAGTGGCGCACGCGGTTTAGTGACTGCCATGACCGATGAGGTATGCGCTGCCTATACGTTGGCTTTTATACAAGGCCTTGATTTAGGCAAACCTGGGCAAAAAATTGCTTTAGGTATGGATTTGCGCCCTTCCAGCCCTAAAATTGTCAAGGCTTGTGCAGAGGCTATTCGTCAGGCAGGATGCATAGCAGATTTTTGCGGGGTATTGCCTACCCCTGCACTGGCTTGGTATGCCTTATCTAAAGGTATTCCGGCAATAATGATTACCGGCAGCCATATTCCTTTTGATCGTAATGGTATTAAATTTTACCGGGCTGAAGGTGAAATCAGTAAAGCCGATGAAGTGGCTATCAGTGCTGCCGTGGTGGAAATAGCAAGCAATACAGGGGATACCGAACTACCCACGGTTAATCCCGCTGCAATACAACAATATGTGCAACGTTATCTACGGTTATTCCCAGTTGAGTTACTGGCAGGGCAACGTATTGGTATTTACGAACATTCCAGTGCTGCCCGAGATTGCCTACGCGAAATACTATCCGCACTGGGAGCAACCGTTATTGGTTTGGCACGAACGGATACCTTTGTACCTATTGATACCGAAGCAGTCAGTGACGAAGACCTCCAGCGCGGGCTAGGCTGGGCTGCAGAACATGGTCTTGATGCCATTATCTCTACGGATGGCGACGGTGATCGTCCGTTGATTGCTGATGAAACCGGCAACTGGTTACGTGGCGATATCGTTGGCTTATTATGTGCCAAATTTTTAGCGGCCGATACTGTAGTTACCCCAGTCAGTTGCAATACCGCTATTGAGGCATCGGCCTGGTTTGAAAAGGTAATACGCACCCGAATCGGCTCACCTTATGTCATTGCTGGCATGGAAGAAGCCCAAGCTAACGGTAGCCGCAGTGTGGCAGGTTTTGAGGCCAATGGTGGGTTTTTGGCTGGAGAAGGTTTAAGTGTTGGTGGTAAATCTTTAGCCGCTCTGCCAACGCGTGATGCCGTTTTACCGGCTCTAGCTGTATTGGCTATGGCCAAGCAGCATGGCAGCAAAATTTCGACCTTACTGACCGATTTACCACACCGTTATACGGCTAGTAATCGCTTACAAGATTTTCCAGTGGTTAATAGTCGTGCCTTACTGGATAGACTGCAAAGCGATAAACTGGCTTACCAAAGTTTATGGGGCAAAAGTCTGGGTGCAGTGATTCATCAAGATATTACCGATGGCTTACGTTTGACTTTTGAAAATGGTGAAATCATTCATCTGCGACCTTCTGGCAACGCACCGGAGTTGCGCTGCTATGCTGAAGCCGATAGAATGGAACGAGCTCAGGAGTTGGTAAATTTAAGTCTACAACGTATCGCTGGACGCTAAATAGCAAGCGGGAACTTGTCTGACTCATGGCGCTCTTAACAGGAGCGTCTATACTAATTACGCAGTCAGAATTGCTAAACTCAATATCTTGACTCCATAGCTCAGCTGAAACATTCAATTTAGCTTTTTACAATACTCTATTTAGCCCTAGTATTCTTATTTGAGGAACCTATCCATGCGTAACAAAGCAATTATTTTATCCAGTTTATTATTTCTGGCTTCAGGTAACAGTATGGCGCAGTCGTTTTTAAACTCTGCAACTCAGGCTGTTGAAAATGCAGGTGAACAAGCCGTAGTAAATGCTGCTCCAGCACCTGTTCAACAAGGTGTTAATGCTATAAATCAAGCACAACAATTAAATAACTTATCTAATGGCGCAACTGGCTTAACAAACGCTACTGGTTTACCGACTACAGTGACACCACCCACACCTACTGCAAGTGGTGTAGTTAACGCTGTTGAAGGTGAAGCCAAACAAGAAGCGGCTCAAAAAGCCTTAAATCTTCTTCAATAATAACAAAGCTTATCAGGAAGCAACTCAAAACCTGCGGGTTTTGAGTTGCGTATAAGGCTTACCCTAACTATTCACTGTAAAAGTAAGCCTGGATAGGATGTGCCGATACAAGGAGGCGCATCTATCGCGACAGATGCGCTTCATTTTGTTCAGCACATTCTATAATCCATTGATTTTAATTCAATAATATAACGCTGAATAACTACCGTTATTCTTCTCGCTCATCATCCAGCATTTGTTCGGTTAAATTTTTGGGTAATTTCTTTTTAATTTTTACACCCAGTTCTTCAAAGCTGCTAGCCTGACGCAACAGATTACCATTCCCGGTACTGAGTTTATTCACTATCGAATCGTATGTTTTGTGAACGGTATTGATCTGGTTACCCAGTTTATCGATTTCTTCTACGAAACCACGGATTTTTTCGTACAAAGTACCCGCCTTATCGGCGAGTAAGCGCGCATTTTCGTTTTGTTGTTCATAACGCCAGATATTCTGAACGGTACGCAAGGTTGCCAGTAGGGTAGTAGGAGTAACCACTACAATTTTATGTGCAAACGCCTCGTTAAAAAGGGTTTCATCTGCCTGAAAGGCGGCCATAAACGCAGCCTCTATCGGCATAAATAACAAGACGAAATCGAGAGAACGTAAACCTTTCAGACTGGAATAGTCTTTATTGCTTAAACTTCTTATATGATTTCTGACTGCTTCAGTATGTTGTTTTAAGGTTTCTTTACGTAGTTGATCGTCTTCGATTGAGCAATATTGTTCATAGGCCAGTAGCGACACTTTGGAATCAATAATTACATCTTTGTTATCGGGTAGACGTATAATCACATCCGGCTTAAATAAGCGGTTATCTTCATCGCGAAAGGCTCCCTGTGTTTCGAATTCTATACCCTTACGTAAGCCCGATTGTTCCAGCACTTTCTCCAGTATCATTTCTCCCCAGTTTCCCTGAAGTTTATGATCTCCTTTTAGAGCTTTAGTCAGGTTTAATGCTTCTTGATTCATTTTGCTGGTATCGCGCCGTAGCGAGATAATTTCTTCCCGCAAGGAAATCCTGTCCTTACTTTCGTTATCGTAAACACTTTCAACACGCTGCTTAAAATCACCAATTTGTTGCTTAAGGGGCGCAATCAGGTTCTCGACACTCAGTTTGTTTTGTTCGCTAAATTGTTTGCCGCGTTCTTCAAAAATTTTATGCGCCAGATTTTCAAACTGGGTTTTTAATTGTTGTTCGGCATCCTGAAGTAAGCGTATTTTTTCTACGGTACTATTCTGTTGTTCCTGAATACGTGTATTAAGCTCAGTCTTTTCAGTTTGTAATTGCAAACATTGCAGTTGTAGTGCCTCACATTGCTGTTCTGTAATATCCAGACGCGTCAATTTTTCTTCGGCAACAGCTATAGCAACCTGTGCTTGTTGTAGGCTGTCACGCAGTTGGTTATACCGTTTTCTAATCAGCAACAGACTAATTATTAATCCACCACAAGCGGCCAGTAATAACCAACCCAATGTTATAGTCATTACAATTGCCTAAATGCAATACGCGCAGCGTTAATAGTTTCCTGAATATCTGCTTCACTATGTGCTGCAGAGACAAATCCCGCTTCAAATGCTGACGGTGCCAGATAAACCCCTTGCGCTAACATGGCATGGAAAAATTGTTTGAATTTGGCTTGATCGCATTGCATGACCTGCGCGTAACGGCTGATATTTTTTTCGGCACTAAAAAACAAACCAAACATTGCTCCTACCTGATTGCTGGTAAAACTTACGCCAGCCTGATCCGCCGCCTGTTGCAAACCTTGTAGTAATTGGCTGGTTTTGGCATTAAGCTCTGCATAAAAACCAGGCGCGCTGATTAATTGCAGAGTTTTTAATCCGGCTGCCATGGCAACCGGGTTACCTGATAACGTACCTGCCTGATAGACTGGTCCTAGAGGCGCTAGATATTCCATTATTTTGTGACTACCGCCGAAAGCACCTACAGGCATACCACCACCAATAATTTTACCCAGAGTGGTTAAATCCGGCTTTATGTCATAAAGCCCTTGTGCTCCCTGCAAGCCCACCCTAAATCCGGTCATCACCTCGTCAAAAATCAGCACACTACCGTATTGATCACAAACTTGACGCAGGCAAGCCAGAAAACCGGGTTCAGGCGGAATACAATTCATATTGCCAGCCACAGGCTCAACAATAATACAGGCGATTTGTTCACCAAGCTGTGCAAAGGTATTCAACACAGCTTCACTATCATTATAACTAAGGGTAATAGTGTCAGCGGCTACAGCAGCGGGTACACCAGGAGAACTGGGAACTCCCAATGTTAAAGCACCAGAACCGGCTTTAACTAATAGCGAATCGGAATGTCCGTGGTAACAACCTTCAAATTTGACGATTTTATCGCGGCCTGTGTAACCTCGAGCCAATCGCAATGCGCTCATGGTAGCTTCTGTACCAGAACTAACCATCCTAACCAGTTCAACAGAGGGCAATAATGCGCAGACCGTTTCCGCCATTAGGGTTTCAATTTCAGTAGGAGCACCGAAGCTTAAACCTTTTTCCGCGCTCTGTATCACCGCAGCAATCACCTCTGGATGCGCATGCCCCAGTATCATTGGCCCCCAGGAACCGACATAATCAATATAGCGCTGCTTATCACTAGAAAATATATATGCACCTAGAGCGTGATCGAAAAAAACTGGTGTTCCACCCACCCCACTAAAAGAACGAACAGGCGAATTAACGCCGCCGGGTATAAATTTTTTGGCTTGAGCGAATAAATCTTGAGTTTGGGTCATAGCTTAAGGAATGCTGAAATGAATGGGGTTTATTATAAAGAGTAATGATTTGAATGGCACTTACTTCAGGATAATATTTTTATATCAACAACTTAAATATATTATCATCAGATGTATGGATTAGGTGTAGGCTAAGTTAAACTAAGTAAAATCCAGCCTACAGTATGCTGTATATATTTATAGACTATCGTTACCAGCCGTTAGTGCATCAAAAACGGCTGGCAAGCAATATAACAGAGCGTGCAGATTGGCCTAACTATTACCAACAGGGTAATTATTCTTTGCCAAACAAATGCGGGCCTTTTGGTTGTGGCTTGCTTTGCAAACAGAAGTATGCAGCATGATCAAACTTGATTTCCAAGGTTTGAGTATCTTCGTGTTCTTGTAAATATTTTTCCGCATCCAGATCGGATAAATCTTCAGCAATTTTTTTAGCAATACATTCACAGGAATCTGAAAAGCGTTTTTCATCAACATCTTTGTTAATGGAGTTTTTTAGTTCTCTAGCCACACAATTTTTGGCAAATTGCTTTTCAAATTTTTGTTTAACCGAATCACTGGCTTCGCCTTGATCAATATGATTTGCTTTGGCGTGTTTAGCTTGAGCGGGTTTCTCAACCGAAGCATTCTCAGTTTTATCGTCCGAGCAAGCACTAAGGAAAACAGTCATTACAGGTATGAGTAATAAAATCAGAAGTTTTTGCATACTGTTATTTTTTTTCATTGTCGATTTTGAAATATTATATAGTTTTAATTAAGAAGATTATCCAACAACGGCTTGAGTAACTGTTGCTGACGCAGTTGTAACAAACGATTTGCATGAATGATACTTTTCAACTGATTCAGTGCGATTTCGAAATCGTCATTCACCAACAAATAATCGAATTCGCAATAATGGCTCATTTCTGCAACCGCTGCGCGCATGCGCTTATCTATAATTTCTTCGCCATCCTGAGCACGATTTTGTAGACGCTGTCTTAATACCGCAATCGATGGTGGCAAAATAAATATAGAAATACTTTCTGGTAACATGCGCCTAACTTGCTCAGCACCTTGCCAATCAATTTCCAAAATAACATCAAGACCTTGAGCCAGATTTGCTTCTACGGTTTGTTGTGCTGTCCCGTAAAAGTTATCGTAAACCTGAGCATGTTCCAGAAAAGCCTGTTTAGCAATCATATCTGTAAACATCTCAACTGGAACAAAAAAATAGTCAATACCGTTAACTTCAGCACTGCGCTTAGCCCGCGTGGTGTGCGAAACGGATACGACCAGTTGCTCAGTATCAGCAATAAGTTGTTTAACCAGACTGGTTTTACCAGCGCCAGATGGGGCAGAAATGATATAAAGTTTACCTGGGATCATGAGTATTAATTGCGATTATTAATGCAGTTGTCATTCTTTTCTGATAACGTTAAAGAGTCAAGCTCAAAATCGCTATGCATGAATAATATTACTTTGCTATTGTTCATGACACAAAATTTATGCGGCATATATTGATCACACTAACTGATTGAGTTGTTTTCATTCTATACTTGCAGCTATTGTATTAGCCCTGTATCGTTAGCTTAATCTTACTCTGTTTGCTGATTTTTAATGTCTGATATTTCCGCAAAAAAACTTATTCTAGTAGATGGCTCGTCGTTTTTATTTCGAGCTTTTCATGCAGTACCCCCTTTGAACAATGCTAAAGGCGAACCTACCAATGCAATTTACGGCGTATCAAATATGCTACGCAAATTACTGCATGATCACGACACACCTTATTTCACTGTAATTTTTGACGCACCAGGTAAAACCTTTCGTCATGATTTATATGATCAGTATAAAGCGCATCGCCCACCCATGCCCGATGAATTACGTGTACAGATAAAACCCTTGCACGATTTAATTCGTAGCTTGGGTTTACCCTTGATAATTGAAGATGGCGTTGAGGCGGATGATGTATTGGGTAGTCTGGCTCAATATGCAGCGCGGGAAGGTTTCCGAGTTATTATCTCCACAGGCGATAAGGATATGGCGCAATTGGTCACCGAGCAGATTACTCTGGAAAACACCATGACCAATACGGTATTGGATAGTCAGGGGGTAATAGAAAAATTTGGAGTAAGGCCAGATCAAATCATAGATTATCTAGCTCTGATGGGCGATGCTGTGGATAACATACCCGGCGTACCTAAAGTTGGACCAAAAACAGCGGCCAAGTGGTTACAGGAATATGGCAGTTTAGATAATCTGATGGCCAATGCTGAGCAAATAAAAGGCAAAATAGGTGACAATCTTAGAGAGAGCTTAGCTACCTTACCTTTGTCGCAACAGCTGACAACTATCAATTGCGATATTGCCAATCACTATACGTTGGACGATTTAAAACGTGGTGAACCGGATATCGTCGCCCTAAAACAGCAATTGGGTAGTTTGGGCTTTAGCAGTTGGTTAAAAACCTTTGAAGGGCAAACCAGTGAAACAGCCGTAAAAGCTGAAACGACTCCCAGTTTACCAGTTGCTCCCGAGCATAAAGATTATCAGACTATTCTTACGCAAACTGAGTTTGATGGCTGGTTACAAAATCTAAAAAATGCAGACTTGTTCGCTTTCGATACCGAAACCACCAGTCTTAATTACAGTGAGGCGGAAATTGTTGGCGTCTCCTTTGCCATTAATATTGGTCAGGCGGCCTATGTACCTTTAGCGCACAACTATATAGATGCGCCCGAACAACTTGATCGGCAACAAGTGTTAACCGCTTTGCAACCGTTACTGGAAGATGCCACCCATGCCAAATTGGGTCAAAACCTTAAGTATGATGCGCATGTACTCAGTAATCACGGTATTTCCTTACGCGGTATCGGCCACGACACCATGCTTGAATCCTATGTTTTGAATAGTACCGCCAGTAAACATAATATGGATGATCTGGCTAAACATTATCTGGGGCAGGACACCATTCATTATGAAGATGTTGCCGGCAAAGGAGCAAAGCAGATCAGTTTTCAGGAAGTCGACATAATACAGGCGACTGAATATGCTGCTGAGGATGCTGATATTACCTTACGTTTACATCAAACTCTGTCTGAGCAACTGCAAAAACAACCGCGTTTATGGGATTTATATCAGCAGATAGAAATTCCGTTAATTGATGTGCTTACTCAGATTGAAGCAAACGGAGTGATGATCGATAGCGATATGCTGGCCCAACAAAGTATGGAGCTGGCTAATCGTATCTTGGGTATTGAACAACATGCTCACGATGTTGCCGGCTCTACCTTTAACTTGGGTTCTCCGAAACAGATACAGGAAATTTTGTATGACCGCCTGAATCTGCCGGTATTGAAAAAAACTCCAAAAGGCCAACCCTCTACGGATGAGTCGGTATTGCAAGAATTGGCATTAAGCTACCCTCTACCCAAACTTATTTTAGATTATCGCAGTATGAGCAAACTTAAATCGACTTATACGGATAAACTGCCACAACAGATCAATAGTAAGACTGGACGAGTGCATACCTCTTATCATCAAGCTGTTGCAGCAACGGGCCGTCTGTCCTCTTCAGACCCAAATTTGCAGAATATTCCGATACGTAGTGAAGAGGGTCGTAAAATCAGGCAAGCGTTTATAGCCCCGCAAGGATATAAAATGGTTGCTGCAGATTACTCGCAAATTGAACTACGCATCATGGCGCATTTATCTGGCGATACAGGATTGCTTACGGCTTTTTCACAAGGAGTTGATGTCCATAGTGCAACTGCGGCAGAAGTATTTGAAGTAGATATTTCTCAGGTAACACAAGATTTACGCCGTTCTGCCAAAGCCATTAATTTTGGTTTAATTTACGGCATGTCAGCTTTCGGCTTAGCACAACAACTAGGCTTATCCCGCAATCAGGCACAAGCCTATATTGATCTTTATTTTGCCCGCTATCCGGGCGTAAAACAGTATATGGACAGCATTCGTGAACAGGCAAAACTACAAGGTTATGTGGAAACCTTGTTTGGTCGGCGTCTGTACTTACCAGAAATTAATTCCCGTAATGCAGCCTTACGCCAATATGCAGAGCGCACGGCCATTAACGCCCCCATGCAAGGTACGGCTGCTGATATTATTAAACGCGCCATGATTGCCTGCCACAACTGGATTAGAGACAGTAGACCCGATGTTAAAATGATTATGCAAGTGCATGATGAACTGGTGTTCGAAGTTGCAGAGTCACAATTGGAAACCAGTATTGAAACTATCCGCAATAGGATGTCTGCCGCTGCAAGCCTGGATGTACCATTACTAGTTGATGTGGGTTGCGGTGAGAATTGGGATGAAGCGCATTAGCTCTAACAAAACATACCACAGCGAGTGCATATTGGTGGCAGTCTAGAGCCAGACACTACAGCGTCTCTCTTATCTCGTATTCCGCAGATGGTAGCATACCAATCCAATAGAAAAATAGTATAACTACTCACTCAGTTGCTTAGCTACCCGGCTTTTGGTGCTAGTTTGCGGTTTTTTTTAAAACGGGGTGACCAGTTACTATTTCACTTGACATACCCCTATATTCAGGGGGCTATTATATGAAAACTCTTTTGCAAGCAGGATAAGCATGCATACTAATCGACTACATCCTTTTTTAAAACTCCGGATTTTTCTGTGCTTATTATCTACTTCCGTTGTAAGTTCAGCGCCCGCCGTCTGAACTCACTTCAGCTGCAGCAGACCCTAATTTCCAGACGATCAAGACGATTCTTGAATTGCCCGAACAGCAAATCGATCTGGCAAGAGTCAAGCTGACTATCGACAAAATGATCGATCCAGGCATTGATATAGAAAAAAACTTAAACAACTTGATGAAATAGCTGCCGAAATTAAAGCTAAACTTCCTTTTGCAGCAAATAGTCCAACCAAGTTAGACATACTCCGCGCCGCCATATATCAACCCAACCCCATCAACGGATTTAAGCCATTTAGTTATGATCTTGACGATCCGTTAGGACAAAACATTCACAATAAGCTGTTGCCTACCTATCTGGCTACCAGAAAAGGTAATTGCATATCTATGCCTTTTCTGTTCATCATACTGGGTCAAAAATTGGGTCTGGATGTAACTGCATCAACAGCGCCAGAGCATGTCTTTGTTAAATACCGCGATGATATGGGTAATATCCTTAAATGCTGGCCAGCGTTCGTGCGTTACGCCAATACTGGACATCTGCCCATAGACAATAATCCCGTGGAAAACTGCATACGGCCCATTTCTCTGGGTAAGAATTATGCTCAGTCAGTTATTATGCTGAGTATTTATCGAAAGTCGGCAGCACACAATACTTACTGCGCTACCGACTGTGCATAATTTTATAGGCTCTCCAAAAACTTTAGAAGGTCATCAGATGGATGATAGCGCACCTGCCCAATTTCAGGTGGCAGAGCTATTGTCGACAAAGCACGTTCTTTCATAGATAGGTCAGCCTCAATATATCCATGGGTAGTTGCTGGGTTTTCATGACCCAACCATAAAGCGATAATGGTAATGTCTACACCTGCTTGTAGTAAGTGCATGGCTGTAGTGTGGCGGAGTGTATGTGGCGTTACTTTTCGACCTTGTAACTGAGGACAATGCTTTATTGCCGAGCTGACCGCTAATGCAATTCGCTCAGCCACATTGGATCTAGTCATTGGTAAGCCTTTGCGTGTTGGCACTAATGATTGCTCTGGATTTAACTTGGCATACAGCAGCCACTGACGTATTTTGGTGGCGGTATCTTTCCATAATGGTACAGTGCGTTGCTTGCGGCCCTTACCATGTAGACGTACCGAAGGTGAAATGGTTAACTCAACGTCTGCCACTCGAATACCAATTAACTCAGACACCCGAGCTCCAGTGTTATAAAGCAAAATCAACAAAATGCGATCCCGATACCCATACCAAGTTTGATCGTCGGGCGCTTCCAGCAAAGCCTGAATTTCTTCACGAGATAGAAAGCCTAACATAGGTTTTTCAAAGCGCTTCATCGGAATCGCCTGGATTTGTTGAGTCAACTGCATGGCCTCTGGACATTGTAGCGACACATAATGTGCAAAAGCTCGTATAGTCGCCAAACGAGCATTTCGTGTTCTTATCGTATTGTGGCGTTCCGATTCAAGGTATGCCAGGAAGTCGAGTATCAATGCCACATTAAAATCGATCAAAGCCATTTTGTTTGGTGATTTACCTATTTTGCGCTCGACATAACATAAGAGCATTCTAAAGGTATCACGATAGGCAGCGATTGTTCTGGGGCTGGCATTTCTCTGCTGAAGTAATCGTTCGACAAAGAAGCGCTGAACTAAGGCGGCAAATTCAGCGGGATTAGTTAGCAAACTGTTCATTGCTGATCTCCTTCGAATATCTTTCAAAACGTTCCGCTGCGATTGACATCAGTTCTGGAATGCCAGTGAAATACCAGTAGGTATCGCTGATTCGCGCATGTCCAACATAAGTTGATAAAGCAAGCACGGCGTGGTCAACATCAATACCTTGCTGGTAAAATCGCAACATGCTATGAACAATGAATGTATGTCGAAAATCATGTAGTCGATGATGTACATAATCTCCACGAGGCTTCCAGCCAAATTCTTGGCAAATCGAATGCAAGGCATACATAATATTTGCCCGTTTAATGGGCTGTCCTTCGTCAGACAAGAAAAAACGATTGCAGGCTGGATGAGATATGATTTGATTACGTAGCTTGGCGTAGTCGATTAGTGATTGGGTGGTGCTTGGATGTAACGGAACCCAGCGACTTTTCAGGAATTTGGTCTCATGGATATAAAGCACGCCATCATCAAGATCAACCTCACTACAAGTTAGCGATGTCGCTTCGGATATGCGTAATCCACTTGAAGCCAATAGACCGAAAACAGTTCGACAGGTGGCGGGACGTAAGCCGTGATGAGAAACGAGATTATCAGTTGCATTGAGCAGCGCAATGAGTTCGGCTTCTGTATAGATATGCGGAATAAGTCGCCGATGGGCAGGGCCGAATAATCCTATTGGTGGAATCACCGTAGCGGGATCAATCCGCAAACAGAATCGAGCAAATCCACGTAGAACTTCAAGTCGGCGCGCCCAAGTGATGGGTTGACTTCGTTTCGATTGGCGAGCCCATTGCACGGCAAGTTCTAACGTCAGGCAATACTGATCGCCCTGATCATCAGCGTAGCGGGCAAATCCATTAAGTACGGTTTCATCAATGGATAGTTTATAACCTAGACTGTGGCGATGTACTAAATAAGCTTCGACCCGCAACTTCCAGAAATTGGATTTCATGAGCAACTCCCTGGCCAAGGTAACGCCACAGTACGCAAAAGCTCAATGTCAACTCGGGCATACGTCTTTGCGGTATCAAGGCTTTGATGTCTTAGTAAATCCGCAATTTCCTTAATGGATGCTCCTGCCTTTTGTAGTCGTGTCGCAGTTGTTGACCGTAGAGCATGGGTATTGCAAAATTGACTTCGTAAACCGCAACGAACAAATGCACGATTCATCGCGCTGCGGATGGCAGGTACACCTAACGGTTGATTAAAAGGGGCTCTATGCCGAATAAACAGGATTCGACTGGTTGTCTGTGGTCGGCCTGCGAACAGATATTGAGCGATTGCTTGCCCAGTTGAAGTGGAAAGTGGCAATTGCTGTACTCGCTTGCTCTTGTTAATATTGATGGTCAGCGTTGCGTTACGCCAATCCACAGAATCCAGCGTTAAATAGGCTGTTTCTTGACCGCGTAAACCCAGGTCGAGCAAGCAGCGAGCTATGGCATAATCGCGCATACCGACCGGATAAGAACAATCGAATGCCTTTAAAAAAGCATCGACTTGGATGTCAGTTAGCACCTTGGGTAGTGTCGCATGCGAACAGGATGAAATTTTTGGAATAAAAGCCAGCAATACAGAAATGTGCTTCCCCTGCAAGGCGAGGAAGCGCAGGTAACTGCGTACGCTTGAGCTAACCTCTCTAAGCGATGCTGGCTGCCACTTCAAAGCTAGGTGTTGAAAAAAGGCATCAATATCGTCACCGGAAATCTGAGAAATATCAGGTGGAGCTGTGTCAAATCGATGTTTAAGAAAGGCGCAAATATGCTGGCGACGATTTACACAGGTCTGTGGCGAAATCCCGCAAATGTTAAGCAGATAATCAGAAAATCGATCAAGTTCTGCTTCTATCGGTTTTTTTGTGATTTGTACCTGCTGTTTAGGCAAAAGAATTAGCAAACACCTTAAAGCTGCTCTGTCCATTCTAATGAAGTAGCGGGCATCTACCGTTGCTGGGTACAGCAACATTAAATCATTAAGGTAGTGGTCAATCAGTTTAGGTGTGACACTTGATAAATCTAGGTTTTCTGTTTTTAGCCAGCAACTAAAACGAATAATACATTTAAGGTAAAGTTCAATAGTATGTTTGGCATATTGCTGTTTTTGTAATGCTTCAATGTATGGGGTGGCAATGCAGCTAAGCGGTGCATCGACGAGCAAGGCTAGGCGGGATAATCCCGTTGGTTGAATTTTGGTAGGCATGATGTATTCCTGATGAAAGCAAGAGGAACTACATAAAACCACCAATTTATTATGTTGAGTTAAAAAACAGCTCTATTGCGCTGAAAGCCTAATTGTTACGCGGCTTTCCGCATAGTTACAGGTAAACTCAGCATAATAACTGACTGAGCATAATTTTTTTTATGCAAAGCTTTGCATAAAAAAAAAAATTGGCTCTTCGCGGGTTCTGAGCGTGCAGGTCAACGCGCCGCTGCTATTCAAACCCTACTGGGTACGGCCAAGTTGAATGGACTTAACCCTTCCGAATGGCGAAAAGACACTTTAGAAAAACTGCCTATCTGGCCTAATAACCGTATTGCCTGGATTGAAGCCGTGAAACTGTACCCGATCAAAACCCCTGTGTGGTAGCGCTACGCGCTTACGATGTTTTATGTGAATTGATTTATACCCATGGGGATAAAAGCACTTATATTGAGTTCATCGACTCACCGGCTAGATTCGAAATTAAAATTAATGTTGATATTTTTGATGGCTGGAAAATGTTTCTTATCGACTTAGAGAATAAGACTTTGTTTATTTGCCAGCCACCCGATAAATCTATCAGTTTTTATGATTTAAAAATTGGGGATTTTGATGCTGCTGTTTCTGAGTTCTCAGAATATTTAAATAATTGCTACGAAAGAACGATCCCTATACAAGACAAAACTTTATGAATCCGAAAGTTCATAAAACACAATCAATAATACATTCACATTCATTAACTATCAGGCTGCGGCTTTTTAAACTTGAACCATTCATCCAGCACATGATGAATATCATTAATGCCGGTTTTGTTAAGTGCCGAAAACAGTTGCAATGTGACCTCGATACTCACTTGACCTAAATCTTTTTGCACCTGTAGCAGCGTATTTTTGGCCGCACCAAAATTAAGCTTATCCGCTTTAGTCAGCAAAATGTGCAGAGGTAATTGTGCCTGTTCGCACCATTCGACCATTTTCCAGTCAAAATCGGTCAATGGGTGACGAATATCCATGACTAATACGATGCCACATAAGGCATTACGTTCGCATAGATAGATTTGTATCATTTTTTGCCAGTCTTTTTTGACTGATTCCGGTACTTTAGCATAACCATACCCCGGCAAATCGACCAGTTTACGTTGTGCATCAACCTCAAAAAAATTCAATAACTGGGTTCGTCCAGGGGTTTTACTGACTCTTGCCAACGCATTCTGTTGCACTAATGTATTGATAGCACTTGACTTTCCAGCATTAGAGCGTCCAGCAAAGGCAATCTCCATGCCTTGATCCGGTGGGGCATCCTGTAAGCGCGGGGCACTATTGATGAATTTGGTCTGATGGTAAACTGGATTCATCGCTATCTCGCTTAGTCGTTATAAATCGGTTAGAATCCCACTATTATAACGTCTGCGCTTGTTTAACAGACGGCTTTATGTTGATTAATATTCCTTACAGGGGCTAATAATGATAAAAACACTGCTGACTGTTTCCATTTCTCTGGCACTGATAGTCAGTACGGCTAATGTCCGTGCACAGGGTAATTCAGGTATCGGTAAATCTAAAACCGCTAGTTGTGCAGGTTGTCATGGTGAAGATGGCAATAGTACAATGCCAAGTTTTCCAAAGTTGGCAGGCCAGCATAAAGGCTATTTAATTAAGCAATTACAAGCATTTAAAAGCGGTGCACGCATATCACCCATGATGGCTCCACTTGCGGCCAGCTTGGACGAACAAAGTATTGAAGAAATTGCCGATTATTATGCACATAATAAAATTGCAGCTAATCTTGCACCGGTTTTACCTGTCAGTGATGACGACGACGCCCCAGCTAAAACTAATGAAGAGAAAAAGGCTGAACTGGAAAATCTGATCCATAAAGGTGGGGATTTATACCGTAATGGTAATTTGTCGACAGCTGTTTCGGCCTGTATAGCTTGTCACGGACCTTTTGGTGAAGGTAACAGACCCGCAAACTTCCCGGCTTTACATTCACAGCATGCCGATTACCTGATAAAAACTTTAACTGATTTTAAAACGGGTGTGCGCAGTAAAAGTAATGAAAATATGATGCATATGATTGCCACTAAAATGACTGAGCAGGAAATTACCTCAGTTTCTTACTATATTTCGACCATGAAATAAACTGATTTTAGGTTAAATCTACCCAAAAGCGCATTGGCAATGGATACAACATTTTACAAATGTGACGCAACTTAATCAATGCAACCAATTTTTAACTGGATTTTATAATTTAACGGAGAACGATGATGTTGAAAAAAATTATATTTTTACTGCTATTGTGTATTGGTCAAGCGGCTTATGCTGAAGACGGCTATGAAGTTATTTCACCTGCACAACCGGTAGAAAACCCAGATAAAATCGAAGTCATAGAGTTTTTCTGGTATGGCTGTCCGCATTGCTATCATCTTGAACCAGCAATGTCCGCCTGGCTAAAAAACAAACCCGCTAATGTGCGCTTCATACGTCAACCAGCCGTATTTAGTGAAGCATGGGGCAAACACGCCAAAATATTTTATACCGCAGAAGCGTTAGGTATTCTGGATAAAGTGCATGCTGATATTTTTGATGCTATCCAAAATAAAAAGGAAAAACTGCTTACTGAAGAAGAAGCCGCAAAATTTTTTGTTGATCATGGTGTGAAAGCAGAAGACTTTCACAACGCATATAATTCATTTGCGGTTTACACCAAAGAACGTCAGGCTGAAAGCATGGGATCACGTTATGGAATATCTGGAGTTCCAGCCCTGATTGTTAACGGTAAATATCGTGTAACAGGGCCATCAGCAAAATCGCAGGAAAACATGCTCAATGTGGTTAATCAACTGATTCAAAAAGAAAGTAACAAATAAGTTCTAACCTTAAGCACAAGGATGTGTGGTCGCTTAATTCTATATATAGTCTATAATTTGTTATTTACTAACCAATTAACTGGTCAAATCTAAAACGCCATGGCCTTTCTAAGAAACAAGGACGACAATCAGGATAAGTGGAAAGATAAATACTACCATTTATTGGATAGCCAAGAGCAACTCGATAATAGCTATAGAGCCAATGAAGAATTACTGTGTAAAACTATTGTTCGTTTTGCACTAGCCATTAAAGGACTTAATCGGGAACTAGATCCTCATCTTAATCGCATTCGAAATATATTAAAAGATAGATTACAAACTGAGCAATTAAAAACTGAGCTAGAAGCTTTTTCAAACGTCCTAATGACCTTGGGCGACAATAATTCCAAACGTGAATTTGATAGTTTTTTATTGTTCGAATTTTTGCACAATCAATATCCCCAGCATCAAGCCGTACTCGACACGATTCAGGATAAATATGATCATCAGGGCTTTAAAAATACGCAAAGCCTGATTGTCTCTTTATTAGAAGTCGTTGATGAAAAACCAGCAGGAAGTGTTTATTTTGGCATCGAATTACCCGATTCAGAACACAAGGCTATTCGCGCTCATTTAATGCATTTGCTGGAGTTTACCGATATCCCATCAAGTTTCTCCGAACAACTTGAGCAAATTAAAGCGCGATTAACATCAGAAATTAATATCAAATCGCTCGTCTCTATTTTTGATAATACGGTTTCCTTGCTGCTTGCTGTAAAAAAACATCAGGCTCTGGAACAATTCGAAATGACCCAGTTTTTATCTCGACTGACTGAACAATTGGCAGAAATAGCCATAACAGCCACCGGGGTTGATCATGCCACAGAAAAAGCCAGCCTAAACCGAAATCATTTTGATGAATCAGTTACCAGACAAATGGTTGATCTACAAAACATTTCGAACAGTGCAACTCACCTGGAAGCTTTAAAGCAATTGGTCAACACGCACCTTACTAGTATTAGCCAACAAATTCAAGTACATAACCAACAAGAACAATTAGAACGTGAAAACTTTCAAGTCGACTTACATAGCTTGACACAAAAAATAAGGGAAATGGAAACAGAATCCACCGAACTTAAAGTCAAACTAGAAGTCGCTCAACAAAATGCAACTCGTGACCCGCTTACTCATCTACCTAACCGACTTGCTTTTGAAGAACGCATGACGAGTGAAGTTGCACGTTGCCAACGTAATGGTTTACCGTTAACCATGCTGATTTGGGATATTGATTACTTTAAAAAAATCAATGATAGCTATGGACATAAAACAGGTGACAAAGCATTGATTGTGATTGCCCAAATACTACAAGAACACTGTCGAAAATCTGACTTTGTAGCGCGTTTTGGCGGTGAAGAATTCGTTATGCTGTTTCCAGATACGGATGTACAGACAGCTTTACTTGTGGCCAATAAGTTACGAACCACTGTTGAAAAAGCTAATTTTAAAGCATCAGGCGATAAAATTTCTATCACTTTATCTTGCGGTCTTAGTCAGTATTTAACTAGCGATACGCATGAAACTATTTTTGAACGTGCCGATAAGGCTTTATATCAGGCCAAGCAAAATGGTCGTAACCAGTGTATTGTTATCTAGCCGGGAAATCTATCTGTGGACAGCTTATCACTCAATCCCTCTGAAAACGAAAAGTTGCTATATAAATTAGTGATTCAATTTCTGATTTTTAGTCAGGGTAGTCACAAACAGTTAGAACCTCATTTACTGCAAATAGGTAAACGCTTGAGAAACGGTGCCAACCTTGGACAATTGGTTCCAGAGTTGCAATCCATATCTAAAACCTTAGTTCATATTTCCAAACAAACCAAACAAGTCAAGCAAGAGAACCTCAACGATACCGTAGAGACAACAGAGGAAATACTTGCCTCTGATCGACCCATTGATCAAATAAATGAATATCTGTTCAAACGCATTGATGAATTACTGGATGAGATTGGCGTATCACCACGTTTTCAAAAACAAGCTACAGCCTTAAAACGACAAACACGAAACGAATTAACTAACGACTCCTACAGATCAGTTATAGACATTGCTGTAGCCTTATTAGTTGAAATAAAAGGATATGCCGAATGCGAACAACAAGGACTGGATGCTTTCTTGATAGGTATGACTCGCGAATTAAACTTGATTGAACAACAGGTTGAAATCGCCGGACAAGCTAATCGCTTGTCTATCGAAAATCGTGAATACCTCAATACAACCATGAATCATCAGCTAGGCAATATTAAAGATGCCACCGAAAAAGCGCAGGAACTATCTGTCTTAAAAAGTCAAACCAGTTCCCATCTGGATAGCCTCATGCAACAACTCATTGAGCATAAGCGCGAAGAAGACAAACGCCAATGGCAAGCTCAAACACAAATTGAGCTGATGACACAAAAACTCATGGATTTAGAGTGTGAAACTGAAAATTTACGCACCAAACTCAAGCTTGAACATGATAAGGCTATGAATGATCCCTTAACCGGATTGCCAAATCGTTTGGCTTACAATACCAGAGCCGAGTTTGAGGTTAATCGTTGGAATCGTTATAAAATACCTTTATCACTCGCTATTTTGGATATTGATCATTTTAAACGCATTAACGATACCTATGGTCACAAAGCTGGCGACAAAACGTTGGCATTGGTAGGGCAATTGATTAGCAGTCATTGTCGACAAACCGATTTTGCCGCTCGCTATGGTGGGGAAGAATTTGTAATATTAATGCCGAGCACAGATGCTAAACAAGCACTGGAAATGGCAGAAAATATAAGAGTACTTATTGAAAGTAGTGGCTTTAATTACAACGGTGAAAAAATCAACCTTACCCTTTCATGCGGAATTAGTGAATTTATGGAAGAAGATCAACTCGACGATGTATTTATTCGAGCTGATCAGGCACTCTATCGCTGCAAGCAAACTGGACGCAATTGTTGCATGATATTTAATAGTATCGATTAAGCCGCGTTTTATTTTGGCACGTAACCGTCCGGCATTTCAAATCCTCCCGAAAACAAGAATTTTTCGCGTTCGGCTTCCAGAATTTTTTTAGCCTCCGGATCAAAACTGGCTAAACGTTGTTCATTGATAATCATAGTCTGCATGGCTAACCATTGTTTCCACGCCTGTTTTGATACCTGTTCAAAAATGCGCTGGCCTTTCACACCTGGAAAAGGTGGTGAATCTAAGCCTTCGGCTTCTATACCGAGTTTTACGCAATTAACCATTCTGGTCATAACTCTCCTCTTTATTAAATTGTTGTAGCAAACGTTTAATGGGACTTGGCAATCCGATAGGATCAATATGCATAGGTTTATACCAAAGCTGAGCATTTGCTTCCATCACATAATTCTTATGGTTTATACAGTTTACCAATACGGCTGTATAATCAAGATGATAGTGCGAAAAACTGTGGCGTTGTGCGTCCTGGCATTGAAGTTCCATGATCAGAAAACCTTGTTGTTGGCACCAATCTTGTAATTGTTGTAAATCTGTAAATTCTGGCAAACTCCATAAACCACCCCAAATACCAACAGGCGGACGTTTTTCTAACAGAATTTGCTGTTCGGCATTTTGTAATACCAAAAAAAACAATTGTTTTACGGGTAATATTTTTTTAGGTTTAGGAACGGGTATCTCTTTAACTAGCTTAAGCGCCAGAGCCTGACACCCTGACACCAAAGGGCAATTATGGCACTTTGGTTTACTACGCGTACAAACAGTAGCGCCCATATCCATCATTGCCTGTGTATAAGCGGCACAGGAATGAGTCGGAGTATAACGCTGACTGATCTCCCAAAGTTGCACAGCAACCTGACTATTTCCCGACCAACCACAAATAGCATGAAAACGCGTTAACACGCGCTTTACATTTCCATCCAATATCGGCTGACTTTGTCCACAAGCAATACTGAGTATTGCTCCAGCAGTTGACCTACCAATACCCGGTAAATCACTCAACTCTTCAACGGTAAGGGGAAACTGACCACCCTTTGCACTAAGAAGCTGAGCAGTTTTATGCAAATTGCGGGCACGTGCGTAATATCCCAAACCAGACCAATAATTTAAGACCTCGTCCAAGTCAGCCTTCGCCAAACTTTCCAGTGTAGGAAATTGCGCGATAAATTTATTGAAATAAGGAATAACGCTACTTACTTGGGTTTGCTGCAACATAATTTCTGAAAGCCAAACCCGATAAGGACTAATTTGCTGTTGCCAAGGCAAATCCTTACGCCCATGTAACTCGAACCAATTTAAAAGTAATTGCTGAAATTGTTCGGGCAACATGCTTGAGAATAATATGCTGGATTAATATTAAAAATATCAACTAAAGCAACGTTATTCCCACTCAATAGTCGCGGGCGGTTTGCCAGAAATATCATAGGTTACCCTGGAAATTCCAGGCACCTCGTTAATAATACGTCGGGAAATCAAATCCAAAAATTCATACGGTAAATGTGCCCAGCGTGCCGTCATAAAATCAATGGTTTCTACTGCGCGAATTGCGATTACATAATCATAACGGCGTCCATCCCCCATAACACCGACTGATTTTACTGGTAAAAACACGGCAAAAGCCTGACTCACCTTGTCATACAAATCGTGACGATAGAGTTCTTCGATAAAAATAGCATCCGCCTGACGCAGTAGATCAGCAAAATTTTTAGTGACATTCCCCAAAATACGTACCCCTAATCCCGGGCCGGGAAACGGATGCCGATTAATCATATCGGCGGGTAAGCCAAGCTCCAAACCCAACTTACGAACTTCATCCTTAAAAAGTTCACGTAGGGGTTCTACTAATTTCAAACTCATATTTTCGGGTAAACCGCCCACATTATGATGCGATTTAATCAAATGCGCTTTGCCGCTTTTCGAGCCAGCAGACTCAATAACATCAGGATAAATAGTGCCTTGCGCTAACCAGCGAGCATCGGTCAATTTGGCAGCTTCTTCATCGAAAATTTCTACGAATAACTTTCCAATAATTTTTCGTTTTTGCTCTGGGTCACTAATACCAGCTAAAGCCTCCATATAGCGCTGCTCAGCATCCACACGAATCACTTTAATACCTAAATGTTGGCCAAACATGCTCATTACCTGATCACCTTCGTGTAATCGAAGTAATCCAGTATCCACAAATACACAATTAAGTTGCGCACCAATTGCTTTATGTAATAAAACAGCGACCACTGAAGAATCTACACCGCCAGATAAACCAAGAATGACTTGATCTCCCTGCACTTTTTCACGTATAGCGTGAATACTGTCTTCAATAATATTGTTGGCTGTCCATAGCGCCTGACAGTTACAAATTTCCAATACAAAACGACTGAGTATGCGCCCACCTTGTTTACTGTGAGTTACTTCGGGGTGAAATTGTAAACCATAGAAATGCTTATTCTCATCAGCAATACCTGCTATCGGCGCACCTTCAGAACTGGCGATGCAGACAAAACCACTGGGAAGCTCTACAACCCGATCACCATGACTCATCCATACATCCAACAAACCGTAACCTTCTGGAGAGGTATGATCTTCGATATTCAATAGTAATTTAGAATGGCCTCGCGCCCTAATCTGTGCATAACCAAACTCACGATGATTTGATGACTCTACTTTCCCACCCAACTGTTCGGCCATGGTTTGCATCCCATAACAAATTCCCAGTATCGGTATACCTGATTCAAAACAACCTTGCGGTGCACGTGGGGTATTTTCACTGGTAACGGTTTCTGGTCCGCCCGAAAGAATGATACCTTTCGGAGCAAACTGAACGATATCTTCATCACTGCATTCACAAGAATAGATCTCGCAATACACACCAATTTCCCTTATTCGACGGGCAATTAATTGCGTATATTGTGAACCGAAATCAAGAATGAGAATTTTATCAGCGTGAATACTGGCAGGTGATTTAGTCAAAACTGAACCTTTATTAAAGTGAAGTGTAAATTTATCTTGTAGATTATAAATTTCTAGGGCTTACAAAAAACCAGATTGCATCGAATGATTTTTATACCCACGTTCGATTACGATGCGCATATAAGACATAAATACTTAAAAATACTAAAAACTGCGTATCCTAACCCACCCAAAGCTGAATTTAAGCATGAGTTTTTATCAGTATTCGTGATAAACATGTCCTGCGTTCTGGTAAATTTGATCTAACAGCCTCTTATTCTTGTTTAAGCGGTTAATATACACTTTTTCCGAAACGCTTCTATACATACGCTTAAGAAAACGTATGTAGGGCTTTGTAGAGAAAAAATGATTGAGATTTGTATGATTTTTGACCAAATGGCTAATTCGTTCTGCATTATCGGCTATAAACCAACTCTCAGCGGGTTGTACGCAATCTAGGGCCTTACTAAAAAGCAGAGTCATATTACCTCTATCTTCAGAATAAATAGGCTTTTGTGCAATTAATCCGGCTTTCAATCCCATTTTAACCAGTGTTTCCAGATTAAAATTAAACAGATGGGCTTCATGAAAAGTACTTTTTGGTGTTTGACAAGTCGCTTCAATATTAGGCACTTCTACAACCAATACACCTTGTGGCTTTAACAGATCTCGTAATTTGCAGAGTACAAAAAACGGATCTTCTGTATGTTCCAACACATGCCATATAGTAATAAGATCAAAACTTTCAAGACTAAACTGACTATCCTGAATGAAACCGATATGCAGGTTTAATCCATACTCTGCAACTGAATACTCGGCATAACCTTTATTTGGTTCAATACCAAACAGCTCATGACCCGATGATTTAAGCAAATAGGCAAATTCACCACCACCCGTTCCCACATCCAGTATAGTTTTTTTCTCTTCTAATAAGTGCTTGATTTTTTGATATCGTCCTAGCGCTACTTTGCCCGCTCTCAGCACATGTTTAGACTTAGGCGAATACGTATTTTTATAATTAAGTCGGTACTCTTCTGCGTAGAAATGTTTGGGGTCATGAGGAAAAGGATCGCTCCAAACCAGACCACAATGCTTACAAATGACCGTTCTTAAAGGATTACCACTTCTGCTTCGGGTACCTAGAATTGAAACATCGTGATTTTCGCACAAATTACAGGGCATTAAGCTGTTTTCCGAATTTAATATGGAATTGCTTGGCATCATGTGAAATCCTTAGTCGAGTTAGGTAACAAGCTTAATTCAAATGATAATTAGGCGCTTCTTTAGTAATGGTTACATCATGCACATGACTTTCTCGCATTCCGGCACTGGTTACTCTCACAAATTGTGCAGTTTCATGCATAGCTGCAATGGTGTGATTGCCGGTATAACCCATACTGGAACGTATACCGCCTAATAATTGATGAATGATAGCGAGAACACTACCTTTGTAAGGAACTCGACCTTCAATACCTTCTGGTACCAGTTTTTCTACCACTTCAATTTCTTCTTGAAAGTAACGATCACTAGAACCTTGTGATTGAGACATCGCTCCCAACGACCCCATACCTCTATAGGATTTATAAGATCGGCCTTGGAATAATTCTACTTCCCCCGGTGCTTCTTCTGTTCCTGCAAACAGACCACCCAACATAACAGAATGAGCGCCAGCAGCCAGTGCTTTGGCGACATCTCCCGAATAACGAATCCCGCCGTCAGCAATTAATGGTACGCCAGTTCCTTTTAATGCCGCAGCCACATTGCTAACCGCAGAAATTTGTGGAAC
Source organism: Methylomonas sp. AM2-LC (assembly GCF_039904985.1). Lineage (NCBI taxonomy): Bacteria > Pseudomonadati > Pseudomonadota > Gammaproteobacteria > Methylococcales > Methylococcaceae > Methylomonas > Methylomonas sp. AM2-LC. The sequence goes on along the minus strand of NZ_CP157005.1, from coordinate 437,957 downwards.
ACCTACCCCTGCTACTATACGGGTGGTACAAATCGAGCCTGGACCAATACCTACTTTAACTCCATCTGCTCCAGCTTCAACCAAAGCCCTTGCTCCAGCAGCGGTAGCTATATTGCCACCAATGACCTGTACTTTTGGAAAGTTTTGTTTCACCCAGCGAACTCTATCTAATACGCCTTGCGAATGCCCATGCGCAGTATCCACAATAATTACGTCAACCCCGGCACTCACTAATGCGTCTACCCGGCTATCGGTATCGCTACCATTTCCTACCGCCGCACCTACTCGCAACCTTTCCTGCTCATCTTTACAGGCTTGTGGATTATCTTTAGCTTTTTGGATATCTTTGACAGTAATCATACCCCGCAACAGAAAATCATTATTGACGACCAATACTTTTTCGATACGATATTTGTGCAGTAAGGCTATTACTTCTTTATGGCTGGCTGATTCATTGACAGTAATCAGACGTTCTTTGGGTGTCATTACAGTACTGATAGCTTCATCCAATCGAGTTTCGAAGCGAAGATCACGACTGGTAACAATACCCACCAACTCTTCACCATCCACAACAGGCACACCCGAAATATTTTTAGCTCGTGTCAATTCTATAACTTCACGCACGGTTACATTGGGAGATACCGTAATGGGGTCTTTAATTACGCCACTCTCATATTTTTTTACGCGTAATACTTCACGAGCCTGCATATCAATCGTCATATTTTTATGTATGATACCGATACCACCTTCCTGGGCTATAGCAATGGCCAGCCTTGCTTCCGTTACAGTATCCATGGCTGCTGAAATTAAAGGGATATTCAGGGTAATCGTTCTGGTCAATTGAGTTTTAAGCTCAACATCGCGTGGCAACACTATCGAATGGGCAGGAACTAATAAAACATCATCGAACGTGAGTGCTTCTTGAATGATTTGCATGATCGCACCTAAGGCTAATCTGGAATAAGCCCGTTATTGTAACGCTTAACCAGCTCTGTTAAAAATTGAAAATAGAAAACCTGGGTCAAGTTGACTGGCTTTTTGTATGTAATGCCTCACAAATCCGCAAATATTCCTGTAAATCGGGTTTATGTAAAAACAATCCTAATGCTGCCAACACGCTAAAAATAGAGAGCGTATTGTATCCATCCCCCAAAATAAACAGTAAAAAGCCAAACATTCCCACGATTTCTATCACTGTCATTGTCAGCGCCACTGTAAAAAAATAACGCTGATAGGCATGCTTATTATCTAATGGCATGGTTTGATTAAGTCGCAGTAAAATATATCTCAGTAACTTGACCAATGGAAATAACAGTATTGTTATAGCGTACAACACACCTTTTAACAGCTGTCTATCCGCTGCCTCAAAATTAATCTGTATTTCGTTTCCCCAGCCATAGCAAATCAAATTGTAACCGATTAAAAACAACAGAAAAAAAACTAAAAGTATCCAATGAGGAATCAGATCCGCCTGTGAAAATTTAGGTTCTTGCATCATGAAATCAACCTATTAACGACTTTTTGTAATTACGCAATATGACAATAAATGCTACAAAATCATAAAGAGCATGAATAACCATAGGTACTAATAAATTTCGCTCACCCTGATAATCAAGGCTAACGCCAAGATAAAGACCTATAAGTAGGGCCAAAAGGGCATAAATTGGCGTTATAGCATGAACTAGAGCAAAAACCAGGTTACTGGCAACCAAACCAGTCATCATATTGAATGAATTTTCCAACCAAGGCTGTAAAACGCCACGAAATAACAATTCTTCAGAAATACCCGCAATACTGGACAAAACAAATAAATCTGTCCAGTGACGACGATATAAAGGCGGACCAAGTGTTGCCAATAACAAATCTCTGATTTTTTGTACGGCTAAATTAGGCAATTGCTGTATCACAAAAAACATAATTAACATTGGCAAGGTTGCCAATAATCCTAAACCAAGAGCCGCTTCAGAAAAGTGAAGATTGGCAAATGGATCGGTATTTGTTAACCAACCCAACACGATGGCTACAACAATCAAAGCCCCCTCAAATAAACAAGCCGTTTTAAAAAAATTAGTATCTAAAGAGGTTTTTTTCATGCTGAACATATAATGGCTGGAAACTCATCTGAAAATTTTAAACAAAAAACGTTAAAATTGTCAGAAATCTCAAACAAAGGTTTGTAATCATGCAATGTTTTATCTACAAAAGCCAAAAAAAAGACGAGCTATATCTTTATCTTGATAAGCTTGATGATTTCTCCGCGGTTCCCGACCCCCTACTAAACAGTTTGGGACGATTGGTTTTCGTAATGGAATTACAGCTTACTCTACAGCGAAAACTTGCCAGAGAAGATGTTAAAAAAGTGATGCATAGCTTACAAACCAAACACTTTTTTGTGCAGATGCCACCAGCATTTATCAATTTGGCAATAAACAAAACAACCGGACAACTACACTGAAAGCGGACTCAGCCAATAATCCGTGCTAACATGGCGACATTCAGCCAATTTGTCCTTTTTTTTACATCTGGATACGTAACACATGTCAGAAAACACATACGCATTTGAAGACACAAAGTCTAGGGGCATCCTCTGGGGGGCCGGAACATTGGTGGGCATTGTTGTCGTTATTTTGCTAGTGCTGGGAGAATGGTGGAGCCGCGAACCAGAGCAATTCAACGTTCAGGACGAAGCCATTGAACGCATGAATGTAACCCACACAGATCAAATGCCTATCGGTTATGTTTATGCAAGCACTCTTGCCCATATAGCCGATGTTATCCTGTTTAAGCCTGGCGGTTATCTCTCCAATGATGTAGCACCACCTGGTTTATTTTGCGATAACATACAGAGTTTCGAATACGGCGCACTGGTCATGCTACGTGATGGTACAACAGCCTTACGTAACCATTTTGCCCGCGATCAATCTCAATCAGCAGAAGATCCCGATCTGGCTAAAGCAGAGCCCAGTTTCTATTACGAACCTAACTCGTGGGCATTACCTTCCACTGAATCCGAATATGTTAAAGGTATTGAGGCCCTGCATGCCTATATGGGACGCCTGCAAAATCCGTCTGCCACTTCAAAAGCGGCACAATTCCATTCACGTGCTGACAATTTATGGCAATACACGGAAGTTGTCATTAAACGCTTAGGGGGTTTAAATACACGATTGGCAGCTAGTACCGATAAATTTTCTGGCGCGACACATGGTGATCCATCAAACCCGGTGGATATTAATATGCCTACCATAGGCCAAACACCCTGGATGGAAATTGATAACGTGTTTTACGAAGCACGTGGCTCCTGTTGGGCTTTATTGCACATTCTTAAAGCCATTAAGCACGATTTTGCGGATATTTTATTAGACAAACGTGCTATGAATACTCTGGATAACATGATACAGGCATTGGAAAATGCCTTGACACCAACTCTGAGTCCAGTGGTATTAAATGGAGATGGATTTGGTTTGTTTGCTAACTATTCCTTGGCAATGGCTAACTATATTGCCCGTGCAAATGCTGCGGCTTTAGACTTGCGGGATGTAATGAACAGAGGCTAATATGATACAGGAACAAATCAACGAAAATCTAAAAAAGATTGAAACCTGGAAACGTATTATCTTTATGTTGATTTACGCTCTCATCGACAGCATGGTCAAGTTAATATTGTGGCTGGTCGTTTTCTTACAGACTGGATCAGTTTTATTGACTGGCAATACTAATCCACATATTCTGGAATTTGGTCGCAGTTTATCGACCTATCATTACCATATTGTGCTGTTTTTGACTTTCAGTACCGAACGGCTACCGTTTCCATTCTCTGACTGGAATATTGTTAAAACCGATAGTGAACTACTGAAAAATGACTGAATAATGTTCGGTTTTTTAATCTTGTCTTAAAATTAAGCTAATTACCCATAAGCTTCAGCTAATTTAAACTAACGCGATAAACTGGTATAGGTCGTAATAGGCTAAGACGTATGCGATTGCGACACGGTTGGCTTCTGACCATACGCTGAAACTGCGCCCATAATACTGTCGCGTTGGCAATTACTAGTTATCGTGTTGACCCGTTCGCACAACTAAAAGAGCTTCCCAGCAATCAAAAACTGGAAAGCCCCCGTTTGTTAAACGACTAAACTCTAAGCAATGCTTTTGCTAATCTTTCTGAAAGTTGATCTTCGGTAAATTGGGGTTCGTTGGGTGGATACAGCTCAACCTCATCTATCTCAAAATCATACTCCCGTCCCAGGCTAATTAACTCTTTGATCTTTAAACATGCTTTTAGTTTTTCTTTCAGCGCCTCATCACTTTTTGCTTGTTCAGAAAACGCTTTTATTACCTTGATCGACATTGAATGCTCCGTAATGAATCAGAATAAAATAATTACTGTGTTCATTTAGCAAAATAGCTGCCACATTTAATCTAAAAATAAACTATTATTTTTCATACACTTAAAAATGCACAATTTAATCCAAAGAAAATTACCCGGCAATTGTTAGGTTTTTTGTCGTAAACCTGACAAATTTAGAATCCATATTGTCGTTTACGATTTTTGTGAAGATACGACTCCCTCACTATTAAGCTATATCAACATTCAATGTTAATCATTAAAAAAGTACGGTTGCACGAATTGCAAAACGCCTATAAGCTTAGTTTAACTACTGTTCGCCCAAAAAAATCGTTGAAACGAATTACGTCAGACTAAACGCCTTGTAGGTTACAAGCAGGGGATGGCGATAATCGTTAAGATAGGTTTTAATATTTAAGGATAAAAATGCAAAACGCCGGTTACCAGCCGTTTATACTGATTTCAACACTACTCATCATTGTCTTTTTTAGCCTACCGATTGTCCATGCAGAGTCATTACAAAGTATCGAAGCTAATCCAGCTTTGTTAAAATTGATAAAAATAGAGGAAATTAAACCGCGTAACATTGCAGACTCTTTACAGCTATCTGCTCGAGTAGAGCTAGATCAGAAACGCGTAGCTCGCATAGGCGCCTCCGTAACAGGGCGTGTGACAGAAATCAAAGCGGAATTAGGTCAAGCCGTTGAGAAAGGCCAATACTTAGCTCTATTGAATAGCAATGAGTTAGGTAAAGCTCAATCTGATTATCTAAAATCCAGCTCGCAAGCCAATCTGCGCCGATTAGTGGTACAACGTGCAGAACGCTTATTGCAGAGTGGCGTAATTGCTGAATCCGAACTACAAGACCGCCGAGCAATTTTGAATGAAGCAGAAGTAGATTTACAAGCTGCACGAGATCAATTACGCGTCATGGGCATGAATGAATCAGATCTTAAAAACTTAGCCAAAGAACGAACCATACACTCATACTCGCCAGTGACATCCAGTATAAAAGGCATTGTTATTGAGCGACATATTACTTTGGGACAAGTAGTACAACCCTCTGACAGTCTTTATACAGTCGCCGATCTTTCTCAATTATGGCTAGTAGCCGAAGTACCCGAGCAACAAGCACAGTGGGCGCATGAAGGTGATCAGGTAGAAGCAGAAATCCCCGCACTTCCAGGCATGGAAATCAAGGGGAAATTGATCTATGTTGCCGATTTGGTTAATCCAGAAACACGAACAGTCACAGTGCAAATGGAGCTTGCCAATCCACAACGACTATTAAAACCTCAAATGTTAGCAACATTAAAAATCAGTAAACACGGCTCACAATTGCTGGTGGTGCCTAGTCAGTCCGTCGTGCGAGATAATGATAAAGATTATATCTTTGTGCAAACGGCTACAACACGCTTCGAAATGCGTCCGGTAAAACTTGGTCGCGAAGAAAACGGAGTACGCGTTTTACTAGAAGGTTTGCCAAGTGGCGTGCATATTGTTACTGATGGTGCTTTTCATCTTAATAATGAGCGTCTACGTAGCACTTTGGAATAATTCATGATTGACAATTTGATTAAGAACGCTCTCCAGCAACGTATTCTTATTTTGGTGCTGGCGGTGGCTATAACTGTGCTTGGTCTGCGTGCCATGCAACTATTATCAGTTGATGCATTTCCTGATGTCACCAATATTCAAGTGCAAATAGCCACTGCAGCAGGCGGACGCTCACCCGACGAAGTTGAACGCTTAGTCACTGTACCTTTGGAAGTGGCAATGGCCGGCTTGCCTGGTTTGGAAGAAATGCGTTCGCTCAATAAAAATGGCTTATCTTTAATTACCCTGATTTTTAACGATAACACTGAAGTCTATTTCGCCAGACAACTAGTCATGGAACGTCTGATCGAAATTAAACAGCAAATGCCTAATGATGTAAATCCAGTACTAGGGCCCGTGTCTACGGGTTTGGGCGAAATTTATCAATACACGCTGGATAGGGAAGATGACGGCCAGCGCGCGCTAAGCTTAGAAGAATTACAACAACGTAGAGAAATACAAGATTGGATAGTACGTCCCTTGTTACGTGGAATTTCAGGTGTTGCAGAAATCAACTCTCAGGGTGGTTATGTCAAACAATATCAAGTATTAGTCAATCCAGATCGGCTTAACCATTACCGGATTTCTTTAACTGAGGTTTTTAACGCCTTGGCTCGAAATAACGCAAATAGCGGTGGAGGGGTACTACCGCATTTTGCCGAACAATATCTAATCCGTGGCGTTGGTTTAATTAATAATCTTGAAGATATTGGCAATATAGTACTCAAAGAAGAGCGTAGTGTTCCCATCCATATTTTGGATGTGGCCGATGTTACCATCGGCCATGAAGTGCGTACCGGCGCAGTCATTAAAAATGGCTATACAGAGTCAGTCGGCGGCATAGTCATGATGTTACGTGGAGAAAACGCAAAAGAGGTGGTCAATCAAATCAGGGAAAGAGTAGATGAAATTAATACAAAAGCCATGTTACCAAACGGATTGAAAATTGTTTCCTATTATGATCGTGGCGATCTTGTTGATGCCGCGCTACACACTGTCATTAAAGTGCTATTAGAAGGAATAGGGCTTGTAGTCATTATATTGTTTCTATTTCTGGGCGATATTCGTTCCAGTCTGATTGTGGCTAGCACTTTAATCGTTACACCGTTAGTTACCTTTATCATCATGAATCAGTTTGGCATTTCTGCCAATTTAATGTCACTGGGTGGCCTAGCGATTGCCATCGGTTTGATGGTAGATGGTTCTGTTGTGGTGGTTGAAAATGCTTTTCGTTTGCTGAGTGAACGTAAAGGCCGAACCTCTAGCCGAGTTCAAGTGGTAATGTTTGCGGCTCAAGAAGTAGCAACGCCAGTTTTGTTTGGCGTTGGCATTATTGTACTGGTTTTCTTACCGCTCATGACATTACAGGGAATGGAAGGCAAAATGTTTGCACCGCTAGCCTATACTATTGCCATAGCTCTGCTGATTTCGCTTTTACTTTCTCTTACCTTGTCCCCGGTACTGTGTTCCTATTTACTCGAAGGACATGACGGCGAACACGATACAAAGCTTATTGCTGTCATGAAGAAACCTTATTTAAATGTTTTGGATTGGTCCATGGCTAACCGACATAAGGTTGTGATTGCAGCAATTACTGTATTTTTTGCCACATTAGCCTTACTACCGCTATTGGGTACTTCATTCATTCCTGAAATGAAAGAAGGTTCCATTGTTCCTGGCATTACCAGAGTACCCAATATTTCTCTGGAAGAGGGCATTAAAATTGAGATGCAAGCCATGCAGATGGTCATGGAAACTCCCGGTGTAAAAATGGTGGTCACCAATATTGGCAGAGGTGAAAGCCCTGCCGATCCGCAAGGTCAGAACGACTCCACCCCTATAGCAACCCTAAATCCGCCGTCTGAGTGGCCGAAAAATTGGACACAAGACACTATAGCCGATGCCATACAGACAAAACTGACTACCAATCTACCCGGTGTACAGGTGGTGATGGCACAACCCATTTCTGATCGAGTGGATGAAATGGTTACCGGGGTGCGCTCTGATGTAGCGGTAAAAGTATTTGGTGACGATATGGCACAATTAAAAATAATTGCAGAACAAATTGCCGCGATTGCCAATGACGTGACTGGCGCACGTGATATTCGTATCGAACGACTCAGCGGTCAACAATATCTTAATATCAATATTGATCGTCATGCCATAGCTCGTCATGGTCTCAACGCCTCGGATATTCACGACATTATTGAAACGGCAATTGGAGGTAAGATTGCAACCGAAATCTATCAGGGTGAACGCCGTTTTTCGGCAGCAGTACGAATGGATGAATCATTTCGCAACAATATTGCAGCAATTGATGCCATCATGCTGACATCCCCCAATGGTGCCAGAGTACCATTGGGGGATGTTACCCAAATTAGCTTGAACGATGGCCCCGCTCAAATCAGCCGAGAAATGGGTAAACGACGTATTGTCATCGGCATCAATGTCCGTGATCGCGATTTGGGGGGATTCGTTTACGAACTTCAACAGGAAGTCAGTAAAAAACTAAACTTACCCTCTGGATATTATCTGAAATGGGGAGGACAATTTCAAAATATGGAGAGGGCTTTAGGACATTTGAAATTGATTATTCCCGTGACAATCGGCGCAATTTTCTTTTTGCTGTTTATGTTGTTTAAATCAGTACGTTTTGCAGCGCTAATTATTTTGGTTCTTCCCTTTGCTTCAATTGGTGGCATCATTAGCTTGTTTGCTACCGGTGTTTATTTGTCAGTACCCGCATCGGTGGGATTTATTGCTTTATGGGGAATTGCTGTATTAAATGGCGTGGTGCTGGTGTCTTATATCCGTAACTTACGTGCCCTGGGTATTCCACAGGCTCAGGCGATTCGCCAAGGGTGCGAACAGCGTTTTAGACCCGTAATGATGACCGCAACAGTTGCCTTATTAGGTTTGGTGCCCTTTTTATTCGCCACAGGCCCAGGGTCAGAAGTGCAAAAGCCACTGGCTATTGTTGTGATTGGTGGACTGATCAGTTCAACACTGTTGACGCTGATAGTTTTACCTGCTTTATATAGTTGGTTTGATAATCGAGATAGCGAAAAGCCTTTAAACAATTTTCGTAACTATTCAGAGTAATTGTCAGTATTTATAGGATGTGCATATGCCAGGAGGCGAGTAAATCTATCGATGCGCTTCATCTTGTTCAATACATTGTGCAGACCATAGATTTTAAGGTGTATACCACGCTGAATAGTTACCAGTTTTCAAAGAATTAAACTGAATTATGCTATTTAAAATGCGGAGTTACAATAGATTTTGAAACTCCGCATTCAATAATTTTATAAGTAAAGCTTCTTATTAATTCTCATTGCTTATATATTTTTACTCTTTCCAGGTGCTATAAATTACATAGGCTGCAAAAAGCATAGTTAGAACGTAAATTAGTGCTGCAATCATAGATATTCCTCATGTGTTTTGTTTGTCCAAGAGGCAAGGCAGCTTGGATGGTTAGACTTCCAGTAAAACCAACCCAAAAATCTATCCTGTAGAGTAATTGAGTAGAACACAATGCGCAATAAAATTCGTAACTGTTCACTCAAATAACCCGTTGAAACCATTCGTAGGGGCGTACTACGTAAGCTCTAAACCCCTAGAGCAGACATTACTTCTGACCTTAGCTAATTTTCTCAAGCCCCCCTAAATAATGCCGTAACACTTCTGGTACAGTTATAGAACCATCTGCATTTTGGTAGTTTTCCATAATGGCTATCAAGGTACGACCAGCGGCAAGGCCCGAACCATTTAAGGTATGTACTAATTCAGGCTTGCCTGTTTCAGGATTACGCCAACGTGCTTGCAAACGACGCGCCTGAAAATCTTTAAAATTACTACACGAAGAAATTTCCCGGTATTTTTGCTGCCCAGGTAGCCAAACTTCTAAATCGTAAGTTTTAGCGGAAGAAAATCCGGTATCTCCTGCGCATAACAACACTTTTCGGTAAGGCAGTTGCAGTTTTTTCAAAATAGTTTCGGCATGCGCGGTTAATTCCTCGTGGGCCTGCACAGATTCTTCGGGTTTGACGATTTGCACCAGCTCAACTTTTTCAAACTGATGCTGACGAATCATACCGCGTACATCACTGCCATAAGCACCCGCTTCACTACGAAAACAGGGTGAATGACAGACAAACTTTAAAGGCAGTTGTTTAGCCTCCAATATGACATCCCGCACAATATTGGTAACAGGCACTTCGGCGGTTGGAATAAGATACAAAGTAGGATCATTTTTAACGGTAAACAAATCCGCTTCGAATTTAGGTAACTGTCCTGTACCGCGCAAACTGGCTGCATTAGCCATAAACGGCACATAGGTTTCTTGATATTGATGTTCATTACTGTGCGTATCCAGCATCAGTTGAATAATGGCACGCTGCAAGCTTGCCAGCTTTCCAGTTAGCACAACAAAACGAGCACTGGCAATTTTAGCGCCCAGCTCAAAATTCATTCCTAAAGGTTCACCCAAATCTACATGATCTTTCGGAGCGAAGTCAAAAACAGGGATATTTCCCCACCGACTTACTTCGATATTATCCGTGTCACTTTTACCTGCTGGCACGCTTTCATCCAGAATATTGGGAATGCCTTCCAATAAAATAGTTAATTGCGCTTGCACATCTTGTAATTCTGTTTCGGCCAATTTAAGTTGATCGCCTAAATTCTCTACTTGATCCAGTAAGGGCTGAATATCCTGACCTTGCGCTTTAGCTTGACCAATAATTTTAGATCGGGTGTTACGCTCACTTTGTAATTCTTGAGTTTTAACCTGAATATCTTTACGGCGTTCTTCTAAAATCTGATAACCATTTGCATCAAAATTAAAATTACGTCTTTGCAATTGTTGCTGAACATAATCAAGTTCACTTCTAAATAATCTAGGGTCTAACATAACAAATGGTTACCTGAATAAAATAAAATTTTGGCTTTTCGGTTGACGACATGAATAGGCCAACAACCGGATTTAAGACATGCAAAACATTAAAACTTGAAAAAATGTTCTCGGTAATAACGCAGTTCTTCTATGGATTCGATAATATCGTCCAATGCTTGATGGGCAGATTTTTTCTGAAATCCGTCTTTGAGCTGAGGAGCCCAACGCCCAGCCAATTCCTTTACGGTAGAAACATCCAAATTACGGTAATGGAAAAACGCTTCCAGTTTAGGCATATAACGATATAAAAAACGTCTATCCTGACAAATACTATTGCCACACATAGGCGACGTTCTAACAGGTAACCACTGGCTTAAAAACTCAATAGTTTGCTGTTCTGCATCAGCCTCACTAATCGTTGAATTTTTAACGCGTGAAATCAAACCAGATTGTCCATGATGTTCCTGATTCCAATTATCCATTGCGGCAAGTGCCTCATCGCTCTGTTTTACGGCCATAAGAGGACCTGTAGCTAGAACATTAAGGTCTTTATCGGTTACTATGGTGGCTATCTCAATAATCCTATCATTATCGGGATCCAGACCTGTCATTTCCAAATCAATCCATATGAGGTTATTAGCATCCTGAGACATTTTATTTCCGCCAATTATATTAATGTTGCGGTAAATTGTAGCATTAGCTAATCTGTGTCGCTAATTGTTAACCGTATCCTAATTTACAATGACTACTTTTACTGTAATTTTTATTATCGCTTTAACTCTATCCTATGGTGTTCAATTTTGGTTAGCCTTGCGCCAGAAAGCCTATGTATTATCACATCGAGAGCAAGTACCCGCCGCTTTTAGCGACCGGGTATCGTTAAGTGCGCATCAAAAAGCTGCCGATTACACTATCGAAAAAAGTCGCTTGGGCGACATTGACAGTGTCGTTGGACTGATTTTTTTATTACTCTTGACGCTGGGTGGTGGCATCAGTTTAGTCTTCGAATTTTGGTCGACTTTCGATCTTTCCCCCTTGTTATCCAGTTTAATAGCGGTAGCTAACATTTTTCTGTTGATGACGTTGGTGGAAATCCCCTTCAGCCTCTATCAAACCTTTGTGATAGAAGAAAAGTTTGGTTTTAATAAAAATACCCTGCCGCAATTCATTAAAGATCAACTCATCTCCTTTACCCTGACCATGGGTATAGGTTTACCGATTATGGCCTTGATTTTGTGGGTGATGGATAGTATTGGCAGCTTGTGGTGGTTATACGCCTGGTTGATTGTGATGAGCTTTTCATTGCTAATGAGCTGGCTGTTTCCTACCGTGATTGCCCCGCTTTTCAACAAGTTTACGCCTATGGAAGACGGCAGTTTAAAAGAACGCATCCAAAACTTATTAAGCCGTTGTGGCTTTAATAGTCAGGGCATTTTTATTATGGATGGTTCAAAGCGCTCTGGACATGGTAATGCTTATTTCACTGGCTTAGGTAACAATAAACGTATCGTGTTTTTTGACACTCTCATTAATTCACTGGATGAAGACGAACTGGAAGCGGTACTGGCTCATGAACTTGGTCACTTTAAACGCAAGCATGTTATTAAAATGCTGGTTGCTTCGTCGATAATGACACTGATTAGTTTTGCCGTATTAGGTTGGTTAATCACACAGGATTGGTTCTTTGATGGCTTAGGCGTCAGCATACACTCAAATGCTGCAGCCTTGTTGTTGTTTACTTTGGTATCTCCGGTATTTACCACGTTCATGCAACCCATTAGTGCATATTTTCAGCGTCAATTTGAATTTGAAGCTGACGACTTTGCCACCGAACAAGCACAAGGCAGCAAAATGATCAGCGGCTTGGTAAAACTATACGAAGAGAATGCCAGCACCCTGACCCCTGATCCACTTTATTCGGCTTTTCATTATAGCCATCCTCCGGCTGCCATTCGTATCGCACATATCGAAGCGAAAATGCAGTCCGCTGGATGAGTGAACTGCAGCAAGGCTTAGTGATTGCCCACCTCGGCCAAGGTATAGCGGTTGAGGTGGGTGAGCAAACACTACTCTGTCAAACCTTACGTAAACTGGACACAGTAGTTGTTGGCGATCAAGTTATGATCTCCATAATCGCAGACCAACAAGGACGTATCGAACAACTATTACCCAGACGCTCAGTTTTGCAACGCCCTAGTCGTAGCAAACAAACCCGACCTGTGGCTGCCAATATCGACACTATTTTTGTCGTTTTTGCAGCGGAACCCGAATGCGACTTTTTGCTTCTGGATCAATATTTATGCATCTGTGAAAATTGCAATATTAATGCTGCCATCGTATTTAATAAGATTGATTTACCTTTTGCAAATACTATTGAGCTAGAATTACAGTATTATCAATCTCTTAGCTACCCTCTATACAAAGTCAGTAGCAAACTAAACATCGGCATTAGTGATTTGCAAGCCGTTTTAAGCCAGCAAACCAGTATGTTCGCCGGACAATCTGGGGTAGGTAAATCATCCTTAACCAACGCTCTGTTACCCGATAAAAACTTACGTATAAACAGTGTTTCAGAAACCACTCGCCATGGTAGACACACCACTACCGCCGCTACACTCTATCACCTGCTTGGTGGTGGGCAGTTGATTGACAGTCCTGGCGTGGCCATTTTTGGACTTGCCGGATTATCGGAAGCACAATTGGCGTGGGGATATCGTGAGTTTCAGCCTTTCATAGGTCAATGTCGGTTTAATGATTGTCGCCATGTAACAGATAAAGATTGTGCAGTCAGATCGGCTGTCACGAAAGGTGAAGTTTCTACCAGCCGTTATCAAAGATTTTTAAAACTGCGGGAAAAAATGCCGCCTACTCAGCCAGGCAACAACCGATAAATTTTCAATAAATCTTTTGAAACACCGTTAAAATGCAGTTTAAGACAGACACACTGAAAATATTTATCTACATTGCAAAGGCAATCTTTGCAAACAGGGGAGAACGATTGCTAGCACTACCCAAATTGCTGGGTTTGTAGAGACATTCTTTTTGAACCTCTCATATAATCGATCTTCAAGCTAACAAAACTCACTATAAATCTTGAGGCTGGTTCAAGTGAATCATAAAAAATTATGCAACAATTGATAGCGATAGCCATAGGCGGTTCAGTTGGCGCAATCACACGCTTTCTGGTTGCTAATTTAATATATGGCTTTTTGGGACGTAGTTTTCCAATTGGCACTTTATTCATCAATGTATCTGGCTCTTTTTTAATGGGCTTTCTGACAGAATTATTGTTACAGCGCTTTGCTTTAGCCATTGAATTACGTGCGGGAATACTGGTTGGCTTCCTTGGTGCTTACACCACTTTCTCAACTTTTGCACTGGAAACACTCTATCTTTTTGAAGCAGGAAGCCTGAGTAAAGCATTTTTAAACGTATTTTTGAGTACCGTATTTTGTATTGCTGCATGCTGCCTTGGCTTGGTTTTGGGGCGAAGCCTATTTAGCGATACCTTAGTTAACTGGCAAATACCAGCGCTACCCTATATCAATTTACTCAATATTTTATTGCTTACGTTTTTTAGTTCTATGCTGACAAAATTCCTAATGCACCGTTTTAATTTGAGTATAGAATGGCAAACTACCAGTTTTATTTTACTACTGGGTGTGGCGACCATTGCGTCAACCTTAAGTTTTGTATTTAAATCTGCGGATTTAAGCCTGGAATTTCATACGTTATTAAGCCTGTTCATCATTAACGCCCTATTAGGCGTTACTATGCTGTGGCTTGGTGCTTTGGTCGGGAATTGGTTATGGCAACTCAAACTATCACAATAGTCCGTATTTATCTTCGTGAAGGCGAACATCTCCTCACGCGTATTTTCAATTTTCTACGTGATCAGGAACAAGTTTCAGGCGTCACTGTATTACGTGGTATCGCAGGTTTTGGTACTGATGGCAAACTGCATACCAGCTCACTTGCAGATTTATCACTGGATTTGCCTTTAATTATTGAATTCTATGATTTACCGGAACGTATTGACAGCATTCTTAAAAATTTAGAATCCTTTACGGGCATTACGCATGTTATCAGTTGGCAAGCCTTTGCCCATTTAAGAGATCACTAAATCATGCTAATTACTTTACTAAGACACGCCAACGCAGAAGACAGAAGCCTTACAGTTGCAGACGAAAAACGCATATTAACTGAAAAAGGTATCAAACAAAGCAAACGCGTAGCAGACTTTTGTGAATCAAAGCAATTGCTACCAGAAATATTGCTATCTAGTCCACTCACACGCGCTGAACAAACTGCAAAAATAGTACAAAAAAACCTGAAAGCTTGCCCTGAAGTGACTCTGGTAACCTGGCTTGAAAATGGCACGCCACTCAAAGTGGTCGTTGCAGAACTTGGCAAACTTGCAGAACAACAACTAGATAATATCTGGCTGGTAGGTCACGAACCTGATTTTTCTGAGCTGATAGCTTATTTATTACAATCTAAAGGTGATCACTTCAGCATAAAAAAAGCATCACTTACCAGTCTTGATGTTTGCTTTACTGGAACGCCAACCGCTCGTTTGCTATGGAGCATCCCTTGCTCACTAATTACTTGACTATAATAATTACTAACATAAAGTTTTTACGTCTCCATTTCTGAGGATAGTTTGCAATGTTTGATGTTTTTGTTAGTGGTGTTAATCCAAATAGACTTGGAGAATTAGAGGATATTAAACAAAACATTAGCAGCACTTTGGGTATTGAGGGCGAAAATCTGGAAATGTTGCTTGCATCTGACGGCGAATTAGTTTGCATACAGGAAAATATTCCAGAAAACCAAGCCATCAAAATTTGTAATATTCTGACGGAAATGGGTTTACTGTGTTCCTTTGAAGTTACAAAAACCACACGCTGGGATCATTTATCAGTAGAACCGTCAAACAATCCTTCCCCAAAAACATTTATCTGTAGCGTTTGTGAAAAAGAAACACCCGCTGTTAACGGACAAAAATCTCAAATTTGTCCTAGCTGTAAAGAAAATATAGAAAAAATCCAAATACAGGATGAAATAGCTGAAATTGAAGCTTTACGGAAAAATCTGCTTCTGGAAGCAAAACTTGAAGAACAGCGTGAAGAAGAGGAAAAACGTCAAAAACAGCAGCATAATGACAATGCAAACATTGAAGAGCAATTCGCGAAAGATTTAGACGAACAAAACCAGCATCAATCATTTAATTTCGACGCACCAACTTTTAAGAATAAATATGTCATCCCCCTTATCCTGTTAGCACTTGGCTTGACTGGACTCACAACTTATTTATTTTGGCCTGAAAATAATACTAGCAACGCAGCACTGTTAAACAATAATACTGGAAAAACACCGAATCAGACTCAATCGGCCACTTTCGGAAATGACAATACGGTTAAAAACCCACCAGAAAATATTGGGGAAGCAGGGCAATTACCTAGCCTGTTGGATATCAGCAATTCTATTCCTGCATCTGCAGAAGGCGAATTATACGTCCAACCCCTCATATCCAGTTATCAGGCTATCAACAAATTCTTGCAGTCTTATAATCTTGGCTCCCAAAATTCCGAAGCAACTACCCAAAACAGAGTCTTTGAAACCACCTTGTATCATCAATTAGGTGCAGATATTGAATGGAATACCTTCCTTTATCGCAAAGCACAACAACTAATTAGTGACAAAAAATTTAAATCTGCCTATTTACTGAGTCAATTTCAAACTAATTTAGCTGACCAGAATAGCATTATTGTCAAACTAGTAACTGAATACGCCAAACTTAGTCGTCAAGATTTGATAAATGCCACTCTCACTAAATTAAACCAACGCATTAAAAACCAACCAGCTGAAATGCAAGCCATCTATTCCCTACAGCTTGACTTGGCTCTGCAAAACATCACCAATAAAAAAAATGGGCTTGAAGAGGGCGAAAACCAAGCATTTAAGTTGATAGACCCGGTTAAACAAAGTATGGTTTTCAGCAAAATTGCCGTTATAGAAAACACTCTTGGTAATGCAGATGCCTATAACAAGCATTTTTCACTTGCACAAGAAAAACTTAAAGAAGCACAACCTAGTCTGGAGCAAATTTCAGGCTTTATTGACCTTGCCGCTGATTATGCAAAAGTTGGAAATTCCCTAAATGCAGAAGTATCATTGATATTAGCCGAATTATCCTTGCTCAAATTAGATCCTGTAAAACAGGAAATAGGACTAGCATTATTGCTAAAATCCGCTTATCAAATCAATAATGCAACTTATATCAAAAAATATGCTGAATTGATTCACTCTGCTACTAGTCGCTCCAAGACCAGTTTTGAAAGTATTGAATTACAATACCACGACAACCTCTCAACCGATGTTAGTAAACAACTTAGCTATATAACTAACCCGGATTTCTCAGCCATAGCGACTGCATTTTCGGCTTTACTGGAAGAGGATCCCGTCATACAAAAAACGCTGTTTGATACTGCCATAAAGAAATTGTCGCAAATTACCGATAATGAGTCTAAAGCGTTGGCAAGTAGTAAAGTAGCGCGCTATATGTATCGACTGGGACACATTAATCCGGCAATTAGTTTATTTGATGAGGCGCTTGATCTGGCGCTCAAATTACCTAAAGACCAACAACAAGATGCAGTTCTTATCCTGTTGGCTGACGACAAATCTAAGGTATTTTTTACAGACAGTGCTAATAGGGTCGCGCATTTAATTCACGATGAAACTTTAAAATCCGACACCCTTGATATGCTTGGTAACATAACAGGGGTTTCAAACGAATTGAAATTATAAGTAATTGAATAGATAGCTCGTATAGGCTGGATAACGGTGATAATCGAAACCAGCAAGGGCAATTCAATTTAACTGACTACTCGTTTAACGCTGGTATTCACCCACAAAGCACATCGAAGTATAGTTTTCTCAGGCTTCCAAAAAAAGCTATTGTTTTCACTATTTCGAATTAACTTTCCTTAGCCACATCATTAAACAATTTAGTATGACTCACTCATCACTTATACCCAGAATTGCTCTCACTCCAGGCGAACCTGCAGGTATAGGCCCAGATCTATGTATACAATTAGCGCAACATCCACAAAATTGCCAGTTGCTTGCTATTGCTGATCCTGAACTGCTCAATCAACGCGCCAAACAATTAAACTTACCCCTAAACATTCGTATTTTTGAGCATTCTGAACCTGTTATTGTGCCAGCATCAACGCTGACCGTAATACCCATTTCCTTAGCAAGTCACGTAGAATGTGGCGTGCTAAATCCTGCGAATAGCCACTATGTGATTGAAACTATTCGGCGTGCAACTCAAGCTTGTCTTGAGGGCTATTGCGACGCAATGTTAACCGCTCCTGTTCATAAAGGGGTTATCAATGATGCGGGCATTCCGTTTAGTGGTCATACCGAATTTATTGCAGAAATCACAGGAGCTAACCCGGTCATGATGTTAGTCACCCCGGGTTTAAGAGTAGCATTGGTTACCACTCATTTACCTTTATCAGCTGTTAGTTCTGCTATTACCACTAATTCTCTGACAACCGTCATACGTTTGCTGAATAAAGATTTACAAGACCGCTTCGCCATTAAAAATCCACATATATTGGTGTGCGGTTTAAATCCACATGCGGGTGAAAATGGTCATCTTGGAAGAGAAGAAATTGAAGTAATAGAACCGGTACTAAAGCAATTGCGCAACGAAGGTATTAATTTGCAGGGCCCTTTACCTGCCGATACTTTATTCACACCTAAATATCTGCAAACAGCAGATGCCGTTTTAGCCATGTATCACGATCAGGGATTACCTGTTCTAAAGCATATGGGGTTTGGTCAAGCTGCCAACATCACTCTAGGTCTGCCTATCATCCGTACTTCTGTTGATCACGGTACTGCGCTTGACTTGGCGGGTACAGGTAAAGCTCAGCTGGGTAGCATGCAATTCGCCTTACAAACAGCATTAGAGATGATCCCTCAATCTAAATTTAAAAATAACAATCATTAATACCGAGTATTAATTTTAGGGTTTCCAACGACCAAACCAAACTAACGTTTATGCGATATTTATTCATCACTTGCATTATTTTACTGCGCGCAGCTAGTGACTGAAACAGCGCAATTTTTGGCAACATCAGATTATGTATAGTATTTACAACTAACAAAAAATCAAATATATACACCAAGTTTTCTACACGGTATAAAATCAAACATTGACACTGGATAAGCGCACTTCTTCATGACACATCAAGCTCGTAAACGATTTGGCCAAAACTTTCTACAAGATCAAAGCATTATCTACAATATTCTTGCACAAGCCCATCCAGTTAAGGGTGAGCATTGGCTGGAAATTGGTCCTGGCCTGGGAGCATTAACAAAACCTTTGCTAAAAACTCAGGTAAGACTGGACGTGGTTGAACTGGATCGCGATCTGGTCAAACACTTGCAACAACAGTTTGCTGATCATCCTAATCTGACTATCCACAGTGCAGATGCCTTAGAGTTCGATTTTTCGGCACTCGCTCACGCAAATGAAAAACTCAGGGTAATAGGCAATCTACCTTACAATATTTCTACGCCCTTAATGTTTCATTTACTGGAAAACACTAACTGCATTCAAGATATGCATTTTATGTTACAAAAAGAGGTGGTGGACAGAATTTGCGCAGCACCCGGCAGCAAAACCTATGGTCGCCTTAGCGTTATGATGCAATATTACTGTGCCACTGAAATTTTGTTTGATGTACCACCTGAAAGTTTTGATCCGGCACCCAAAGTGATGTCGGCCATCGTAAAATTAACACCGCATCTACAAGCGCCTGTTACTATCAAAAATTTAGTCAGTTTTAAACAATTAGTCACCCAAGCATTTTCTCAGCGTCGTAAAACCATCCGCAACTCACTCAAAAATTGGGTCGATGAACAACAAATGTTAGCATTGGGTATAGACCCCAGTCTTCGTGCTGAATCACTCAATCTGGAACAATTTGCCAGTCTTAATATGCATGCTAATAACGATGAGGTTGGTTTACCTCCATTAAAACCTATTTAAAATATATCGCGCCTGTTGTGCTGCACTATTATGCATATGCTATATAATTAAAGCTGGCGCTTATATCCAGTGAATTTATAAAAAACATGCAGACTGCACTCTTATCAACTCATTTGACCGGCTTGACAAAATGCCTTATAAAAAATGGCTTGCTGACAGAGCAAGTTGCTGTCACCTGCACACAAGAAGCACAAAAACTTAAGCAACCCTTGATCAGTTATTTGATCAAAAATAAATATACCGATAGCTTAACCGTTGCCTCATTGGCTTCTATCGAATTTGGCATACCTCTTTTCGATTTAGATGCTATGGATACCAGTTTATTACCCATTAAACTGGTCAATGAACGGCTTATACATAAACACCATGTGTTACCACTGTTTAATCGCGGTAACCGCCTGTTTATCGCCACATCAGATCCAACTAATTTTCAAGCACTCGACGAAATTAAATTTCAAACGCGGCTAACCACTGAAAACATTCTGGTCGAAGAGGATAAATTGACCAAGATGATAGAAGTGGCTCTGGAAGCTGCTGACTCTTCATCCATGAAAGATCTGCTGGATAGCGATCTGGAAAATATTAATATTTCCGCAGATGCTGAAAAACCAAATGATGAAATCTCTCCCGATGTTGACGATGCTCCTATAGTTCGTTATGTCAACAAAATTCTGCTTGATTCAATCAAACGCGGGGTATCGGATATTCATTTAGAACCGTTTGAAAAAAAATTTCGAATTCGTTATCGCGCAGATGGAATATTGTCAGAAATTGCCAATCCACCCAATAATCTTTCCAACCGAATTATTTCTCGTATCAAAGTAATGTCAAAGATGGATATTGCTGAGCGCAGAGTTCCTCAGGATGGCCGGATTAAAATGTTAATCTCCAAAAATAGAGCGATTGATTTTCGTGTCAGCTCATGCCCCACCATCTACGGCGAAAAAATTGTTATTCGTATTCTCGATCCTACCAGTGCCCAAATTGGCATTGAACAACTGGGATTTGAAGCAATACAGCAAGAACAATTTTTAAATGCTCTACAAAAACCCTATGGCATGGTATTGGTTACAGGACCAACGGGTAGCGGAAAAACAGTTTCTTTATACACAGGCCTCAATCTCCTTAATAGCATTGAACGTAATATTTCAACTGCCGAAGATCCTGTAGAAATTACAGTGGAAGGCATTAATCAGGTTAATGTTAACCCTAAAGCTGGCTTAAGCTTTGCTGAAGCCCTACGCTCTTTCCTACGTCAGGATCCAGATGTAATCATGGTGGGGGAAATTCGTGACCTAGAAACGGCTAGTATCGCCATCAAAGCAGCACAAACGGGTCATATGGTGTTATCTACCTTACACACTAACGATGCACCTGGCACCATTAATCGGCTGATGCAGATGGGTATTGAGCCTTTTAATATTGCATCTGCAGTCATCTTGATTGTTGCGCAACGTTTGGCACGTCGCTTATGCGAAAAGTGTAAAAAAGAAGCACAGTTACCCGACAACATCTGGTTATTAGCAGGATTTAATAAAGAAGAGATAGGCTCTTTTAAAATTTACGAGCCCGTCGGTTGCCAACACTGTACCAATGGTTATAAAGGACGAGTAGGTATATATCAAGTCATGCCTATTACTGATAATATGCGCAGCTTAATATTACGTGGTGGTAATTCAATGGAAATGTCTGCACTGGCCAAAAGTGAAGGCGTTAATGATCTCCGAGCTTCAGGCTTACTAAAAGTTCGTCAGGGTATTACTTCGCTGACAGAAATTGACCGTGTCACCAAGGAATAAGAATGGTTACTCCGAAAGAACAGATCGACTTTATCTGGGAAGGCTTTGACAAACAAAATCACAAAGTCAAAAACCAGCTAACTGCCAAAAATGAAACCACAGCGCGTGCAGAATTAAGGCGCATGGGATTTAGGGTTGTGAAAATCAAACCTAAACCAAAACCCTTATTTACAGCCAGTGCCCAAAAAATTACCCCTGCAAATATTGCGGTATTTTCAAGACAGATGGAAACCATGTTAAAGGCGGGGATACCTTTAGTACAATCACTGGATATTATCGCTAAGGGACAAACAAATCCCAGTATGGCAAAAATGCTTTTCTCTATCAAAGCCGACATAGAAGGCGGAGACACTCTAGCCCAAGCTTTAGGTAGAAAGCCTTTATATTTTGACGATCTGTTTTGCAATTTGGTTTACTCCGGGGAACAGGCAGGGGTATTGGATACCATGCTGGCCAAAATCGCCACCTACAAAGAAAAAACCGAAACCCTCAAGAAAAAGATAAACTCCGCTTTCCGCTATCCAGCAATAGTTTTCACCGTTGCCATCGGCGTGACTATTATCTTACTGATTTTTGTTGTACCGGTTTTTTCTGAATTATTTAAAAGCTTTGGCGCTGAACTACCCGCTTACACCCAAATGATTGTGGAGTTATCCAATTGGGTACAAAAATGGTGGTGGCTTGTATTAGGTATTATAGGTGGAGCTTTCTTTACTTTTACATACTTTAAAAAACGCTCACGAGCCTTAAACCAGTTTTTGGATAAATATCTTTTAGTGCTTCCAGTGGTTGGCGCTCTTCTGCATAAGTCTGCAATTGCACGCTTTGCACGCACCCTGGGTATTATGTCTACTGCAGGTGTACCTCTAGTTGAAGCCTTATCATCAGTTGCAGGAGCCTGCGGCAATAGTGTTTACTATGACGCACTTATGAAAGTACGTGATGACATTGCAACCGGTCAACAATTACAATTTTCCATGACACAAACCGGCCTGTTTCCCAGCATGGTTGTACAAATGGTGGCGATTGGTGAAGAATCAGGCTCTATTGATGCTATGTTAGGTAAAGTGGCCGACTTCTACGAAGAAGAGGTTGACCAAATGGTAGAAAACATGAGCAGTATGATAGAACCTATCATTATTGTGGTGATGGGAACTTTAGTGGCAGGCTTACTGGTGGCCATGTATTTACCAATATTCAAATTAGGTTCTGTTGTTGGCTAAGGCACACATTACCAAATCATTGCTGAGAATCGCTATACTTTGCATAGTCATTTAACATTACATTCCTAGTGGAGTGTAATGTTTTTAATTTTGGAAAAAACTAATACTTTAAATTTTATTTATCGTAGTAATCAATTTATATTTATATGACTCATCCATGATATTCAGTCTCCTACAAAACTCTACACCCCTGTTAATCAGTTTTATTTTTTTGACGGGACTGATGGTTGGCAGTTTTTTAAATGTGGTGATTTATCGACTTCCAGTCATGATGCAATATAAATGGCGACAGGAATGCCAACAGTTTTTAAATTTGCCCGTAGAAGAAAATACAGAAACCTTTAATTTATTATTGCCAAGATCGCGTTGTCCTGCTTGTAAATCCTTAATAACAGCAACGCAAAACATACCCGTAATAAGCTATGTTTTTTTACGTGGAAAGTGTGGCAACTGCGGTATTGCCATTTCACCTCGTTATCCATTGATCGAAGCACTTACGGGCGTGTGTTCTGCCATTATTGCCTGGCGATTCGGATACAGCGCCGCCATGTTATTTGCTTTGTTATTGACTTGGTGTTTAATTGCCCTCAGTTTTATTGATATTGACCAGCAACTACTGCCTGATTCAATCACATTACCACTTGTTTGGCTTGGATTAGGGCTAAGTCTGTGGAATGTATACACCGATTGCCAAACCAGTATTATTGGTGCCATTACCGGATACCTGAGTCTATGGAGTGTCTACAAGCTTTTTAAGTTAGTTACCGGAAAAGAAGGTATGGGCTATGGAGACTTTAAACTATTAGCACTGTTTGGGGCTTGGTTAGGCTGGCAATATTTACCCCTCATCATTTTACTGTCATCGCTGGTCGGAGCAATTATTGGTATCAGCATGATTATTTTAAAACGACAGGATGCAAGTAAACCCATACCCTTTGGCCCTTATCTGGCTACTGCAGGTTGGTTAGCACTTATCTGGGGTAATGACATTAATCATCTGTATCTACAAGCAACAGGCTTTTAGATAATGCTAAAAATCGGCTTAACAGGTGGCATAGGCACTGGCAAATCGACAGTTTGCAAGCTATTCGAGTCTTTAGGTATTAAAACCTTCGATGCTGACATAATAGCCAGACAATTAGTAGAACCCGGCATGCCAACTCTAAACCTACTGGAAAACACGTTTGGTGCAGATATTATTCAAGCTGACGGAACCCTGCATCGAGCGAAATTAAGAGAACTAATTTTTTCCGATCAAATAAAAAAAAAGCAGCTTGAAGATATCATGCACCCCTTGATTTATGCAAAAATTGCTGAAGAAACAGAAAACGCTAGCGGCCACTATTGTGTAGTCGCTGTACCGTTGTTGATGGAAACTCAAAAAACCGATCTGTTTGATCGCATACTGGTAATTGATTGCAGCAAAGAAATTCAACTAGAGAGAGTTATTCGTCGTAACAAGCTAAGTCGTGAACAAGTTTTAGCTATAATCGATAGTCAAATTTCAAGAGAACAAAGGTTGACACTTGCTGATGATGTGATTGAAAATTCATCTTCACTTTCCCGACTTGCAGAACAGATTAAAAGACTGCACAATTCCTATATTTTATTAGCCACTGCCAGGACAACTTCGGCTTGAAAACACAAACTACCTACGAATTCCCGCTCAATGAAAGAATCCGGATTTTCATGCGACTGGAACAATTGTTCAATCAGCTCAATCATTTCATGAAGGGATTATCCGTTTTTGATAAACGTGCTGCCATTGATGTTTTACTCGATATTTTGACTATTTTTAGTCGGAGTGATTTGAAATCTGAATTAATTAAGGAACTGGATCGCCATACGAAAGTATTAAACCAATTGATAGATAGCCAAAGTGTAGACACTATTAAATTACATGAAATACTTGCCGAACTTAATCAAGCCAGCCGCAGTCTATACAGTTCTAATGGCAAAATTGGTATCCGTGTAATGGAAAGCGATTTGTTTCAAAGCATTTCGCAACGTAATTCAATTCCTGGAGGTAGTTGTTCTTTCGATTTACCCGCCTTTCATTACTGGCTGGAACAGGATCAAGCCGAACAACAAAAAGATCTGGAACGCTGGACACAACCCTTTAACAATATCCGAACAGCTATAGACCTGATACTGGGTTTTATCCGCCAAAGCAACACTCCAAGTCAGGAAATAGCAGCCGCAGGCTTTTACCAACTTGCTCTTGATAAAAACCATCCCGTACAATTATTACGGGTGAGTATTGACTTAGATTTAAATTGCTTTGCTGAAATCAGTGGTGGCAAGCATCGCTTTAGTGTCAGATTTATGAAACCATCCAGCGACGAAAACCGCCCAAGTCAAGTGAGCGAAGATATTCCCTTTTCACTTACACGCTGTATGTTTTGATGAATAATATCAAGCCAAGCACCGTTAAATGTCCAACCTGCAAAAAAGCCGTTGTTTGGACACCAGAAGAGATATTTAAACCCTTTTGCAGCGAACGCTGTAAATTGATTGATTTAGGTGACTGGGCCACGGAAGCACACAAAATTCCGGGTCCGGCCTTATATGACCCGGAAGAAGAAATCGAATGATCAATCCAAAAAGGCACTAATCCCCGCCACGCCTTGTGCACCCGCAGAAAACGCCCGATCCAGATCACCCAACGTCAAGCCTCCCATCACATAAACGGGTATATTCACCTGATCAATCCAATCACTGACCAGATCCCAGCCTAAGGGTTGTTGCTTAGGATGGGTAGCCGTAGACTGAACAGCGGCCAATACCGCAAAGTCTACACCCAACTGCTCGGCATGTTTTAACTCGGCAAGATTATGACAAGAGGCTGCCACCCAAGCATAATTTTTCGGTCTAACTCGGCAGGCTAACAGTGCTCGACTCGTAAGATGTATGCCATCACCTTGTGCAGTCGCTACAGGCAAATCCGAATTAATTAACAGCTTAACCTGCTGTAACTGACAACTTGCCAGTATTTTCGGCAGAACAAACTCAACATCAGTCACAGACAACGATTTGATACGCAGTTGTAACAACTTAATGTCACGCTGCAATATACATCGACAATTGCTCAAGACTTCCTCGACAGTTTGGCCTTCGAGAATTGCATATAAACTGGGTAATTGCGCTGCTTTAATGATGGGATAATTAGCCGCAGGAAACGATAATTCACCAAGACGCTTAGCTGGCAACCAACACATAGATTGCCCCTCACACGCCATAGCCTGACCAGAAAACCGGGAAACACGCCACACATCCAGTAACACGCATCTGTCACCATAATCGTACCGGACTTTAATTAGGGGCGTGGCTAATTCAACCAGAATACCCACTTCTTCCTGCAATTCTCTAATTAAAGCGCGCTCTACCGATTCGCCAAGCTCCAGCTTGCCACCCGGAAACTCCCATAAGCCACCCTGATGAACATGTTTAGCACGCTGGGTAAGTAAAATATTACCCAAATTATCAGTAATGACACCTACGGCAACATGCAAGGCTGTAACCGAATTATCAGGAGCGATACTCAGCATTAATGCGGACATAATCATAGGAAAAATCGCAAGTCAACACTTCTGCACTTGCTTTGCCACGTCCTAAGCAAACGGTAACGGTAATTTCATCCTGATTCATTACTCGCTGACCATCCTGTTCAGTATACGATACTGCTCTGCCGCCATTTTCAACAATACAGACTGTACCTAGATAAATTTCAACATTATCCAGATTGATGTTTTCGATACCCGCCCGACCTACTGCTGCTAAAATTCTACCCCAGTTAGGATCGCTGGCAAAAAATGCAGTTTTCACCAAAGGCGAATGAGCTATGGTTTTTGCAACCTGAACCGCTTCGGCCTCACTTTGCGCACTATTAACCTGAATATGCATCAACTTGGTTGCACCTTCACCATCTCTGACAATCAATTCAGCCAAACGCTGGCTAATACTCAAAAGCCCCGCTTTAAACTGTTCATAATGATGAGTGCCTGCCATTATATGTGGAGCCTTAGAACAGCCGCTGGCTAAGATGACACAGGCATCGTTAGTGGAAGTATCACCATCCACCGTTATACGGTTAAATGACTGTTCTACCACTTCCGACAAACATTGTTGCAACAGTTCCTGATCAATTCTAGCATCGGTTGCAATAAAGCCTAACATAGTGGCCATATTTGGCTGAATCATGCCGGCACCTTTTGAGATACCCGTGATAGTGACTGCATTACCTGCAATATCAAGAACCAGCGAAGCACCCTTAGGAAACGTATCAGTTGTCATGATTGCGTGCGCCGCTCTATCCCAATGAGCTTCATCCAAACTTTGTAAAACAGTTGGCAATACAGCAACGACTTTGGACACGGGTAAAGGTTCACCTATCACACCCGTTGAAAAGGGTAATACCTGCTGCGCCAAACCTTCAACCTCATTAGCCAGACTGGTACAACAGGCAAATGCGTCCTGTAAACCTTGTTTACCAGTACCCGCGTTAGCATTACCCGAATTAACCAATAACCAGCGTGGCATATTAGGTAAATGTGATTTTGCAATATGTACCGGAGCCGCACAAAAAGCGTTCTGCGTAAATACTGCCGCACAACTCCCACCCTCTACCATTTCGATAATTAAAATATCATCGCGTTGGGTTTGTTTAATTCCTGCATTACCTGTACCAAGCCTGATACCATTGATTACACGCATACTGGGGAAAGGATTTTGACCGACTGCCATTTTATTTCCATTAATAGTTCTAGACGCTGTAAAACCACACAGCTGTTACTCAACGACCTTAATACAAGGATCTGAATTTGATTAGTTAATCATAATTTTAGCCGAAATACATTCTGAATATCGGGTATTTTTCTTGGCTAAGCCGTTACTAGCGAACATTATCATAACATGAAGACTCTGCGCAAAATCGAGTACTGTTCCAAACTACCGTTATCAGCAATAATTAATAATATTCGCATTACTCACACAGTTAGTTCAAAAAACCGCAAATATTTAACAACTTTGGCTTTTGGTAGCTGATGTCTGACAAAAACTAAAATCCAAGAAAGTCATTATTTTATGCAGAGTTATCTACCCTTCGTTACTCTTAATTTGAAATACATTAAAACCGAACTAAAAACTAAGTTTTTAAATGCTGGACTTATAGTAGTATTAATGCATAATTTTACTGCATAAATCATGCATTAACTCACGTTGATAGTTTGATTTTTCGTAACTATTCAGCGAAGTCATTCTACAATTAAAATCAATGGCCTATAGGATGTGCTGAACTACGTGTAGCGCATCTGTCGCGATTAATGCGCCTCCTGGCGTCGGCACATCCTATGCAGGCTTACTTTTATGGTAAATAGTTACGATTTTTCTTTATTTTTTACATCATTTTTCATCTAAAATTCCACCATGAAAATCTGGATCTGCATCCCGGTATTTAACCGCAGTGCTTTCACCTTAAAGTGCTTAACCTCACTTAGCACACAAACATTCCAACAGTTTACTATTGTCGTTTGTGACCATGGCTCTACTGATGGTACCAGTGATGCTATACGTCAACAGTTTCCAGAAGTTGTTGTTATTAATGCTAATAATAGTTTATGGTGGACAGGTGCAATTAATCGAAGTATTGCCTATGCGTTAGAACATGCCAATAATGACGATCTTTTGTTAACCATGAATAATGATAACGAAGTACCATCAGACTATCTACAAAATTTACTGAATAATTACCATCAACATCCCAATGCAATTATTACTTCCGTTATCCACGACATTAAGACCGGCGAACTAGTATCTTGGGGGTATCGGCAAAATTGGCTGTATGCCACCGCTTATCCGGTAAATTTTGCAAAAGAACATATTCCTGATGATACTACGCTCGCAGAAGTTACCCACGCTTCTGGACGTGGCACCTTATTTCCAATATCTGTTTTTAGAGAGATAGGGCTATACGATGAGCAGCATCTACCCCATTATCTAGCTGATTACGACCTGACCTTTAAAGCTGCCCGTGCTGGCTATCGAATCTATTCCAGCTTGAATTGCAAAGTATTTTCGTATATTGACGAAACTGGCTTAGTAAAAGTGCTTAATAAATTTACCCTAAGCAGTTTTATCAATTACTTTACCAGTATCCGTTCACCAGGCAATTTAAAAGCACGCTGGTGGTTTGCATGGCATAATTGCCCTAGATGGCTATTGCCAATATATGTTTCGCTAGATCTGCTTAGGGTTTCTGGTGGCTACTTCAAAAACATACTTAGCCTCTAAATGATTCAAAATCGCGTTATCAGCCAACTTTCGACAACAACTGTTATTTCATATAATAACGGATTGTTATCCCATCTTAATTCAGCCGCTTTCAAACCATGACCGATACACCTGATATTTTAAAAACCATCCTCGTAAAAAAAACAGAAGAGGTTGCGCGTCGAAAACTTAATATGCCTATTTCGGCATTACAGGAAATCGCCAACAGCGCTAGCAGCCCACGTGGATTTTACCATTCGTTACGCAGTAGAGCCGATGCGCATAAACCAGCCATTATTGCTGAAATTAAAAAAGCGTCTCCGAGTCAGGGGGTAATCAGAGAAAACTTTCAACCGGTAGAAATTGCCCAAGATTATGCTATGAATGGTGCCAGTTGCTTATCGGTTTTAACCGACAAGGAGTTTTTTCAAGGTTCCGAGGCCAATTTGCAAATGGTAAGAGATCGCTGTCCGTTGCCAGTTATCCGCAAAGACTTTATGATAGATCCGTATCAAATATACGAATCACGCGCTTTAGGAGCCGATTGTATTCTTCTAATTGCAGCCGCTCTAACAGACCCTTTAATGCACGAACTTTGTACTATCAGTACCTCTCTAGGCATGGATGTCTTGGTTGAAGTTCACAATGCAGAAGAAATGCAACGTGCTTTAGCTTTAGATACTAAATTAATAGGAATTAACAACCGAAATCTCCACACTTTCGAAGTTTCTCTACAAACCACACTGGATTTAAAAAATACAGTACCAGCAGACCGTTTAGTGGTAACTGAAAGTGGTATCCATACCCAAGAAGACGTAAAACTGATGCAAGATAATGGTATTTACACTTTTCTGGTTGGCGAAGCTTTCATGCGCGCAGAACATCCAGGACAAAAAATGCGAGAGTTATTTAGCTGATTTTTTAGATAATGAATAGCAGTTTAAGGTGCTATTTAGCTTTAAACTGCTTGTGCTACCGATCTTATAGCCGAGCCAAACTCAAAATTGAACGTGAATTTTGGCACCATAAATATCAATAGGACCTCGATCAGCATTGTAGGCGGGATTAGCAATATATTGATAATCGGCGGTTACCCACACTTCATTCCAAACGTTATAGCTGTAATAAATATCAACTACCTGCTCAGGACGATATTTAATTCGACCATCACCGATAAATCCATCTATACCGCCCAGATTCAAAAACTGTATATGTTCCTTGGAAAGAAAACCGGCTGCATATCCAAGACCAATAGAATCTTTGCTTCTTCCCCAGCGCGTACCTTTCAGAATACCCCCTAGCGATATTGATCGATCAGTTGAAGTGTAGGAATAAACCTCTGTTTTTCCATCTGAGTACATGCCGCGAAAGAACAGACCAAGATCATCATATAACTGCTGCTCAACATTTAAGCCTATACCCATTTTGATATTAGTTTGTCGCGCCCAACATAAATCTGGAGCAGAAGCGTTTGCAGAACCGTAATTAAAGCTTGTGCAGGTCGTTGCGTTTTTGGCACCTGCTGAAGCATTAAAAGCGGAAATAGCATCGCTGAATTTACCCATATTCTCCACATTTCGATAAGCCAGCAACCTTACCGCCCCTGGTTGACCGTCTATTTCATGGCGATGCTCTACTTCAATCTGTTGCCCAAAATATTTAAATGGCTCTATATCCAAGGCCAGTTGGTTCGGATTCACTGGAGCGAGAATATGACCGAACTTATACGACCAATCATCGTAATCAAGCTCGCCCACCATACCCCAAGTGTATCCTCTGGCATCTGCGGCAAAATCGTAAGCTGCATAAGTTAAAAAGGCCATATTATTAAACTGCCTGCGCAAATCACCGGAATAACTGTTTTTATCAAAAAAATCCAGAATACTAAATTCACCCGCTCGCAACACAAAACGTCTACTGTCTTCAGTCGTGCCTAACTGCATCGGATCAGAGGCGACAATTTGCTTACTGCCCCCAAACCCCCAAGTTTGTTTATAAAAACCTCTGGAGATGTAATATGAAGGTTCTTGTCCACCCGCTTTTTGCAGCTCAAAGTTCTGAATGACACTACCCAAACCTTTTAGGCCGGATAACGAACGTTCGGAAATCACTTCAGGCACTAAATAAAACTCGCCACCTTGCCAGGCTTTTCCCGCCAAATACAATGTGGCTGTACCGGTAAAACTGCGCTCTTGCGAATTTAATAAAGAGTTACCGCTATCATTCGCGTTGGTATATTGAGCAGGAAAGGTACTTTTCCAGCTATTAATAAACGTCATTTGTCCGTAAGCATTCCAGCGTTCATCATGAATATCATGCAGACCTTTATCCGCTAGTAATTGCATTAAATCGTAACCATCTTCTCGTGATGAGGGCTCCGCCGATTCGGCGTAAGTGCTTGCGGAATAAATTAAAGTAGAAAGGAAAAAAATCATATTCAGATAAAACTGAATATTCTTCGAGAGAAGTTTTGGCTGTGACATGCTAATTACGTTGGCGGTTTTGATTTTCTCAGATTTGCGTTATTAGTGGCTAATCTGATAATAAATACGATATGTCTAAGCTGAATTTGGACGTTTATCGAATTATAACAACATTTTCATTACGAACGTATTACAAACTAAATTTTGAACGATACCGTTGAAGAATTAGCAATAAAAATAACTGTCAACTATGCTCAAAACATCATTCAGGGCGAGTTGCCTTTTAACAAATTGATCCGACTAAAGTATAGTTCCAAATCAATCTTAATCGGCATAAAATAAATATTGAATCCACTATTTTTGGCAGATTCAATCACCTGATTAGCAAAGTTTACACTCCAATTTAAGTCTGGCTGGAAATTGGCAGGGAATTTGACTTTGTTTTTTATTTCCCAATAATTTTTAGAAGCCATATTTGTAATAGGACTTATACCAATATAGGTGTCTAGACCTTGCAAATGTTCGGTGTATATGTCGATTAGCCTAGTATCATAAAACGGTTGTGAAAATAAGCCACTAATACCGACATCAATTTTACGTTGTATATATTCACATTCATCCTGTAGTCCTTGTCGATGCGGATCAAAGCCCGCATAAATCCGCAACAAAGGATAACGTTGTTTTAATACTCGTATCAGACTCACCACATCGGTATTATAAAAAGCGCGCTTTAAACCTTCGGGTGGATCTCCAGATACCAACAATACTTGCGACAATTCCTGTTCTTCAATAATTCTGAAGATTTCCCCACCAGTTAAACTGAAATCAATTGCCCTGAAATGTGGAATAAATTGGTATTGTGTTGTGTCAATGTGCGTGCTTAATTCCCAACTACGTAACGAAAAGCGCTGAATATCCGGCACATTGATAACATTAATCGCAGCTCCCAACGTTTGCACAAACTGATACTGTTCAGCAAAAGCCGGAAAACTTCTGGGGACTATTTCAAAGGAAATCTTCATCTGCAACCGGCTTATTCCACCGTAACTGATTTAGCCAAATTACGTGGCTGATCAACATCGGTACCTTTTAATACCGCCACATGATAAGACAATAACTGCAACGGAATAGTATAAATAATGGGTGAAATAATATTGCTAACGCTCGGCATTTTTACAATTTGCACATTTTCATTTTCAGTATTCGCTAGATTTTCATCCATAAATACAATTAATTGACCGCCACGAGCGCTCACTTCCTGAATATTGGATTTTAGTTTTTCCAACAAATTATTATTCGGCGCAACAGTGACTACCGGCATTTCCGCATCAATAAGTGCCAAAGGACCATGTTTCAGTTCCCCCGCAGGATAAGCTTCAGCATGGATATAAGAAATTTCCTTTAATTTTAACGCGCCTTCCATTGCAATGGGATAATGGGTGCCACGCCCCAAAAACAAGGCATTGTGCTTATCAGCAAAACGTTGCGACAGTTTTTCTATAGTCGAATCCAGCCGAATGGCTTTTTCCATATTCCCAGGTAACGCAAATAAATCCGAAACAATTTGCGCTTCCAGTTCGGCGCTTAACGCAAAACGTCTGCCTACCGCAATGACCAACATTAACAACGCCACTAATTGCGTAGTAAACGCTTTAGTGGAAGCCACACCAATTTCTGGACCAGCGCGTGTCATTAACACGAGTTCTGACTCTCTAACCAGCGAGCTTTCTGCGGCATTACAAATCACTAGCGAATGTTTAACTCCCAGTCGTTTAGCTTCCTGCAAAGCCGCCAAGGTATCGGCAGTTTCACCCGATTGCGAAATGGTAACGACCAAAGTATCGGCAGAAATTACCGGATTACGGTATCTGAATTCGCTAGCTACTTCTATTGCGCAAGGTACCCGGGCCAATTCTTCAAACCAATATCGAGCCACTAAGCCCGCATGATAGCTGGTTCCACAAGCAATTATCTGCACTGACTTTATCTGGTCAAAAACTGCACTGGCATTATGCCCAAACGCAATTTCCTGAAAACGGTTGTCTATAAAACGGCCTTCCAGAGTTTCTGAAACAGCCCAGGGCTGTTCATAAATTTCCTTAAGCATATAGTGGCGGTATTTACCTTTATCAATCGCATCTGCTTTTAACTGACTTTCGATGATGGGACGCTCAACCAGGCAATCATTTTCGTCATAAATTAACAGACTATCTATTTTAAGTACGGCAATATCGCCTTCTTCAAGAAAGATAAAACATTGTGTTACTGGTAATAAGGCCGCTACATCGGATGCAATAAAAAACTCACCGATGCCTATACCAATGACTAACGGACTGCCTTTACGACAGGCTATCAATGTATCCGCTTGATCGCTGGAGACAATACCCAGTGCAAAAGCACCTTTTAAAGACGCTACCGTATTTTTGACAGCGATTAACAAATCATTGTTAATTTTTAATTGTTCGGCAATTTTGTGGACAATGACTTCTGTATCAGTCTCGGAGGTAAACTCAAAGCCACTTTGGGTAAGATCAAAGCGTAATTGTTCATGGTTTTCAATAATACCGTTATGCACTACTGCCACTTTCTCGCAACTAAGATGTGGATGTGCATTATTGGTACTTGGTTTGCCGTGGGTTGCCCAGCGCGTATGAGCAATTCCTAAATTGCCTTCGATAGGATCACTATTAATGAGTGCCTCCAGACCTTTAACTTTTCCCAACGCACGCTTTCTAAAAATTTGCTGATTATTCACGACTGCCAGTCCAGCTGAATCGTAGCCACGATATTCAAGCCGTTTCAAACCTTCCAGTAAGATTGGTACCACATTGCGCTGCGCAATGCCCGCAACTATGCCACACATATTATTTCTCCTGCTTTTGTGGACGTTGCCAGTTTGCAACGCTCACTTGTTTTACCCGACTTAAAGTTAATTGCTCAGCTGGCGTATCTTTGGTTATGGTTGAACCGGCACCAATAGTTGCATTTTTACCAATCACCACGGGTGCCACCAATTGGCTGTCGGAACCGATAAACGCACCATCGCCTATCACTGTTTTAAATTTATTGACTCCATCATAATTGCAGGTAATCGTGCCAGCACCAATGTTGACCTTGCTACCCACTTCACTATCACCAATATAACTCAAGTGATTAATTTTGCTGCCAGTTGCAACTGTGGATTTTTTAATTTCGACAAAATTGCCAATATGTACGTGTTCAGCCAATGTTGTTTCTGGTCTAAGTCTGGCAAACGGTCCAATGCGGCTATAGGCACCGATACTGGCATCGTCAATGATACTATTTGGCAGTATTTCAACATATTCAGCTATGTTGGCATTTTTGATTATGCAATTTGCGCCTATTTTGACATGCGAAGCAATACGATTGCTGCCTTCAAAGATAACATTAACATCAACTTCGATATCCTGACCCAATTCTATAAATTCGCCCCGTACATCAATTCGCTGTGGATCTCTTAAAGTAACACCCAGTCGCATCAAGTTTTCCGCCTGTTCCAATTGATACACACGTTCCAAATGAGCTAATTGACTGCGGTTATTCACTCCCAACACTTCGTCCTGACTTAAGGCTTGCGTGGTATTAACAATGAGACCATCGGCCACCGCCATCTCGATAATATCCGTTAAATAATATTCGTTCTGGGCATTATTGTTACTTAATCTAGCTAACCATTGCTTTAAGCGTTGACCATTTAAAGCCAAGATACCCGTGTTACCTTCTTTGATGACTAATTCAGATTCATTTGCATCTTTTTGTTCGACAATTTTAAGTACAGCATGATTTTTATCACGCACAATACGTCCGTAGCCTGTTGGGTCATCTAATTCGACTGTCAATAACGCAATAGAAGTTTCGCTAACCAGCGTTAATAAATTCTGTAGGGTTTGCGCTTTCAGCAAAGGCACATCGCCATACAATATCAATACTGTATCTGTGTTTTCAATGTAATTGATCGCTTGTTGTACGGCGTGACCGGTACCTAATTGTTGCTTCTGTTCTATCCAGCTAACATTAAGATTTGCTAATGTTTGTTTTACTACTTCACCACCATGACCATATACAACAAAAATTGTATTATCCGTCAGTGCTAAACTGGTTTCATAGACATGCTGCAATAAAGCTTTGTTAGCTATTTCATGCAATACTTTTGGCCGCGATGAACGCATACGCGTACCTTGACCTGCTGCCAAAATGATAGTTTTAATCGACATGTAATAATCCTAAAACAAAAAAGCCCGATACGTGTTGACGCATCGGGCTTGTTTCACACTAGAAAACGCAATTATGCCCCACGTTTTCTTAATCTATCCAAAGTTCTTAACTGGGAAATAGCTTGTATCAATTCTGCTTTTGCAGTCGCATAATCAATTTTTCCAGATTTATCGCTCAGTAATTCTTCTGCTCTGGCTTTAGCTTGCAATGCGGCAGCTTCATCAAGATCATGAGCCCTAATTGCAGTATCAGCCAATACGGTTACAAGATGCGGTTGAACTTCCAGTAAACCACCAGACACATAAAACTCCTGATATTCCTTATCACTAATTTTAACCCTGACTTCGCCCGGTTTTAGCATACTGATCAGCGGGGCATGACGTGGAGCAATACCCACTTCACCCATCTCCGCTGGTGCAAACACCATCTGAGCTAAACCTGAAAAGACCTCATTCTCAGCGCTGACAATATCAACATGTATGGTCATTGCCATATGGTAATCTCCTCTCAAGTAGGCTTACATGCCCTTGGCTTTTTCAATAGCTTCGTCTATGGTACCTACCATGTAGAAAGCCTGTTCTGGCAAACTGTCATATTCGCCACTAATGATGCCTTTAAATCCGGCAATGGTATCTTTTAAGGATACATATTTGCCTGGAGAACCGGTAAATACTTCCGCAACGAAGAATGGTTGTGACAAGAAACGCTGAATTTTACGTGCTCTTGAAACTGTCAATTTATCTTCTTCTGACAATTCATCCATACCCAAGATGGCAATAATGTCGCGTAATTCTTTGTAGCGTTGCAAAATACCTTGCACTGCACGTGCCACATCATAATGTTCTTGACCAATAACCAATGGATCTAACTGACGACTACTTGAATCCAAAGGATCAATAGCAGGATAGATACCTAATTCGGCGATTTGACGTGACAATACAACGGTTGCATCCAAATGCGCAAATGTTGTGGCTGGTGATGGATCGGTCAAGTCGTCAGCAGGTACATAAACCGCTTGAATAGACGTAATAGAACCTGTTTTGGTTGAAGTAATACGCTCTTGTAATACCCCCATTTCTTCTGCCAGAGTTGGTTGATAACCTACTGCAGATGGCATACGACCCAACAACGCCGATACTTCAGTACCCGCCAGTGTGTAACGATAGATATTGTCAACGAAGAACAGAACATCGCGACCTTCTTCACGGAAATATTCCGCCATAGTCAGACCGGTCAAAGCAACGCGTAAACGATTTCCGGGTGGCTCGTTCATTTGTCCGTAGACTAATGATACTTTATCAATAACGTTAGAATCTGTCATTTCGTGATAAAAATCGTTCCCTTCACGGGTACGTTCACCCACACCAGCAAATACAGAGAAACCACTGTGTTCGATAGCAATGTTACGAATCAGTTCCATCATGTTAACGGTTTTGCCTACACCAGCACCACCGAACAGACCCACTTTACCGCCTTTTGCAAAAGGACAAACCAGATCGATTACCTTAATACCGGTTTCCAGCAATTCGTTAGCAGGTGCCTGATCCTCATAGCTGGGTGCTTCTCTATGAATGACCCATTTTTCTTTTTCGCCAATAGGACCTTTTTCGTCAATGGCTTCACCCAACACATTCATAATGCGGCCTAGTGTTGCCTGTCCCACAGGTACCTTAATGCCTTCGCCGCTATTGCTAACTTCAATTCCGCGACTCAAACCATCGGTAGAACCCATCGCAATTGTACGGACTACACCATCACCCAATTGCTGTTGAACTTCCAAGACTAAACCATTTTTAACATTCAATGCGTCATATACTTTCGGCAGATTTTCGCGTGGAAACTCCACGTCTACAACTGCTCCAATTATTTGAACGATTTTACCCAAACTCATTGTGTCGTCCTCATTTAAATTCTATCTAAACTTGTAAAATGCACTAAACAGCGGCAGCACCAGCAACAATCTCTGAAATCTCCTGCGTAATCGCCGCCTGTCTGGCTTTGTTGTACACAAGTTGTAATTCTTTAATAATATTTCCTGCGTTGTCAGATGCGCTTTTCATGGCAACCATTCTCGCCGCCTGTTCACAGGCATTGTTTTCGACCAATCCCTGATAAACCATCGATTCAATATAGCGTACCAACAAATGATCCAGTACTTCTTTTGCACCGGGTTCATACAGATAATCCCAATGCCCACGATATTCTTCATCTTTTTCAGCAGCAATAACGGGAAGCAACTGCTGCATATCGGGTCTTTGAGTCATGGTATTAACAAACTCATTGTTTACCACATACAAACGATCAATTTCACCCGCAGTAAAACTATCCATCATGATTTTTATGATGCCGAGTACGTCTATTTGCCTGGGCGTATCACCTAATTTGCTGACTTGTCCACGTAAATTGGCCTTAATCATGCTGAAGAAACTGGCTGCTTTACTCCCTACAGAGCAAACATCAACCTCTATTCCTTCATTTTGCCATTGTTGCATTTCAATAAGCACTTTACGAAACAGGTTGGCATTTAGCCCGCCACATAAGCCTCTGTCAGAACTGATCACAATCAATCCTATACGCTTAACAGGCCGATTCGCCATGAGCGGATGTTTATACTCAGGATTCGCGAGAGCCAGATGACTAATTATCTGGCTAATTTTCTTCGAGTATGGTCGCGTTGCCTGCATGCGATCTTTGGTTTTACGCATTTTACTCGCCGCAACCATTTCCATGGCACGCGTGATCTTCTGAGTATTTTTAATACTTGCGATCTTGGTACGTATTTCTTTGCCAACAGCCATTGCCGTTCCTTACCAGCTACTTGTTTTAATGAAACGTTCTATGGCAGCATGTATGCCATCTTTAATTTCATCATTGAAATCGCCTTTCTCGTTGATTTTAGCCATCAAAACCGATTCTTCGGATTTCATAAAACCTAAAAGTGCCGATTCAAAATCGCGGACTTTTTTGATTTCCAGACTATCTAAAAAGCCAGAGTTTGCTGCATACAGAGAAACACTCATTTCCGCCACCGACATCGGCGCATATTGATTTTGTTTCATCAGTTCAGTGACGCGTTGACCACGCTCAATTTGTTTACGTGTACTTTCATCCAAATCAGATGCAAATTGAGCAAAAGCCGCTAATTCCCGAAACTGAGCCAAATCCAGACGAATACCGCCACCCAACTTCTTAATAATTTTGGTTTGCGCAGCACCACCCACCCTGGAGACAGATAAACCTGCGTTTACCGCCGGACGGATACCTGAGTTAAACAAACCTGTTTCTAAAAATATTTGGCCGTCTGTAATGGAAATAACGTTAGTCGGTACGAACGCCGATACGTCACCACCTTGAGTTTCAATAATTGGTAAAGCAGTTAAAGAACCTGTTTTGCCTTTTACCTTGCCATTGGTTAGTTTTTCGACTTCAGCTTCATTGATGCGAGCGGCACGCTCTAACAAACGTGAGTGTATGTAAAATACATCACCCGGATAAGCTTCACGACCTGGCGGACGACGCAACAACAAGGAAATTTGTCTATAAGCCCAAGCTTGCTTGGTTAAATCGTCATAAATAATCAGCGCATCTTCACCGATATCACGGAAGTATTCTCCCATGGTACAACCTGTGTAAGGTGCAATAAATTGTAGTGCAGCAGATTCGGAAGCAGAAGCAACAACGATTATCGTGTGCTCCATAGCGCCATGCTCTTCCAGTTTACGCACAACATTGGCGATGGATGAACGTTTTTGTCCAATAGCAACGTAGACACATTTAATGCCAGTGCCTTTTTGATTGATAATGGCGTCAATAGCAATCGCAGTTTTACCTGTTTGTCTGTCGCCGATAATCAATTCACGTTGACCACGACCAACGGGTATCATGGAATCAATGGCTTTTAAACCTAATTGTACAGGTTGATCAACCGATTTTCTGGCAATTACGCCCGGAGCAATTTTTTCAATGGGTGAACTCAAATCCGTATCGATTGCACCTTTGCCATCGATTGGATTACCCAAAGCATCGACAACACGACCTAACAACGCTGTGCCGATAGGTACTTCCAGAATTCTACCAGTACATTTAACGGTATCTCCTTCACTGATATGCTGATAAGCACCCAGCATTACTACACCGACTGAATCTCTTTCCAGGTTCAAAGCCATAC
Organism: Methylomonas sp. AM2-LC; assembly: GCF_039904985.1. Lineage (NCBI taxonomy): Bacteria > Pseudomonadati > Pseudomonadota > Gammaproteobacteria > Methylococcales > Methylococcaceae > Methylomonas > Methylomonas sp. AM2-LC. The sequence continues at coordinate 397,930 of NZ_CP157005.1, read as the reverse complement.
CGTAAGAACCGCCGGGAAACTCCAGCATCTCTCCCTGCATTGCTTCCGACAAACCATGAACACGAACGATACCGTCAGTTACACTGACAACAGTACCTTCTGTATGTGCTTCAAGATGGACGTCGAAATTCTCGATCTTCTTTTTGATTAGATCACTTATTTCTGATGGATTTAATTGCATTTTATATTTCCCGATCTAGCTCTTAAAGCCTTTTGGCTAATTGATGAATCTGGCCTCGGATAGAACCGTCTATCACTTTATCACCGGCTACGGCCAATATGCCGCCAATCAATGATTTATCGACCGAAACGACTGCATTGACTTTTTTGTGCAATTGCTTTTCCAGCATCGCGCTATATTTACTTTGCTCAACTTTAGTTAACGGATAAGCGCTGTAAAGTTCTACATTGACATAGCCTTCATCTTCCGCTTTTTGCTCTTCATACATAACTGATATGGTAGGCAATAAACTTAACTTTCCATTATCAATCAGAATTTTAAGTAGATTTTGTGCTTCAGCAGAAACCTTATCCTGACAAATATCCAAAAATAATTCTTTTATTTTTGGTTTTCCGACCTTGGGGTTGCTCACAATTTCCATTAAGCCCTGATCTTGCGTTACAGTTGATAAAAACTGTAATACTTCAGACCATTCTGTAACTGAACTGGTTTGCTTTGCCCGTTTAAAAGCTGCTTCAGCGTAGGGTCTTGCTAATGTCGTTAACTCAGCCATTGATTATCCTAACTCGTCTACGGCTCTGTTTAGAATGTTTTGATGCTTGGCTTTGTCAATTTCTTCTTTCAGAATCTGTTCAGCGGCACGTAAAGCCAGTGCAGATACCTCTTTACGAAGAGTTTCTTTAGCCAGTTGCATCTCTTGTTCGACCTGCAATCTTGCAGACTCCAGCAAGCGTTCACCTTCTTTTTTAGCCTGTAATTTGGCTTCTTCAACCAACTCATTAGCTCGTTTTTGAGCAGAACTAATAATTTCAGCCGCGTTTTCTTTACTGTCTTTAAGAATAAGTTTAGCTTTCTTTTCAGCCAGTTTGATTTCTTCTTGTCCTTTCTCTGCGGCAGCCAAACCTTCAGAAATCTTGGCTTTACGCGCTTCAAGGGCAGCCATAATAGGGGGCCAGATATACTTCATGGTAAACCACACCAGAAGTGTAAAAGTGATCATCTGCCCGATAAGAGTAGCATTGATACTCATTGATGCTTTCCTCGTAATGCTGTTGTCATGTGTGTTTGCTCTGAACTGTCTGTGCCTTTATTGTTGACAACCGAATTTATGCCGGCCGTTTTTTTGCACAGTCTGAACAGCAATTAACCTGCAACAGACGCTTGTACAGCTGAAAGGAATGGGTTTGCAAAAGTAAAGAATAATGCCATACCTACACCGATCATGGTTACAGCATCTAGCAAACCGGCAACGATAAACATTTTTACTTGCAACATAGGAACCAGCTCAGGTTGGCGAGCTGCGCCTTCCAGAAACTTACCACCCAGCAAGCCAAAACCGATCGCAGTACCAGCAGCACCTAAACCTAAAATGATGCCAACTCCGATTACGGTTAAGCCCTGAACGTTGGCTATTAATGATGCGAGTTCCATAATGTCTCCTAAATGTGTATCAAAAAAAATTAATTAAAAAAATGCCTAAATTTTAGTGTTCTTCATGCGCCAAGCTTAAATATACAATAGTAAGTACCATGAATATAAATGCTTGCAGGGTAATAACTAAAATATGGAATACTGCCCAAGGAAAACCCAGCAAAGGCTGAATTAACGGTGGCAACAAAGCAATCAGAATAAAGATCAGTTCGCCAGCATACAGGTTGCCAAATAAACGTAAAGCGAGGGAGATAGGTTTTGCAACCTCTTCTACCAATTTTAACATCAGGTTAAACGGCATTAGCCAAGGACCAAAAGGCGTACAGGTCATTTCTTTGGCAAATCCCAAAACACCCTTTACTTTAATGCTGTAAAACAAAATAAGGAAAAAAACACTGAGCGATAATGCAAAAGTAGAATTTAAATCAGTACTGGGAACAACACGCATATAACCCATACCCATAAAACCAGCTATATCGGGTACCAGATCCACAGGTAACATATCCATGGCATTCCACAGAAATACCCAGCAAAAAATACTCAAGGCAAGTGGCGCAATCAGTTCGTTGCGACCATGGAAACTGTCTTTTACTTGCGTGTCTACAAATTCAACCAGCATTTCGGCAATATTCTGGGCCAAACCCGGCACACCAGCAGTTGCTCTATCAGCTACATATTTAAAAAACAAAATAAACAGCCCACCTAACACCGCAGAAAAAAACAGGGTATCCAGATGTAATGTCCAAAAACCTTCACCCACTGTCAGGGGGGTAAGGTGATGGACTATATATGCTGTTGCGCCACCTTCACTAGACATGCTTCCTCTCAATTAAGCCTAATTGCGCCAATAAAATAGCGCAAACCAAAAAACTGATAAAACTGCTACATAACCAATGAGCAGCGTCAAAAAATCTACAGAGGGTATCTGCAAAACTAATGCAAACAGAGCGGCTGTCAGGATTAGCTTTATCGTTTCGCCTACATAAAAGGCATTGACGACACCCTGCGCTTGCAAATTTCTGGCAAGGTATATTTTGTATGCAAATATGATATTTGGCAGCAACGCGATACCACTGCCAAGCAGAGGAGAAAACGTACGATCCCAACCACCAAGCCCAAAAAAGACCGCGGCAATCAAAACTGCCATCAGGGCTTGCACACACAATACTTTGGCGACAGTAGAAAACTGATTTTCAACTGCCATATTTAACCCCTTTACCCCAAAGCAGGCAGATTATATCTAGCCACTTCATTTAAAGCAAGGCAACAAACCGAGTCATTACATAAAGACCCCTGTTTTTCATGTTTTACGATACAGCTCACTATTGAGTCTGTTCTGAAAAACCCAGCCTACATCCCCAGCCTGTAAAAAACAGTGTTCTTGTTACCCTGTCTTGTATAGCAAAAGCCAAGCCAACTTGTAACATAATGATTTTTATTCCATTACATATCTTATGGTTTGTAGCATATGCATCAAAACCACCCGAGAGCAACATAAACCTTACAATTCTAATGACATATATTTTTATGCATCGCTAAATTGTTTTAGTGAATCTTTTGAATAATACCATCCAACTCTTCAAGACTGCTGTAACTAATCACCAGCTTACCTTTACCATTTTGTTGATGATTAATTTCAACCTTGGCACCAGTTTTTTCACTTAACTGACGCTGCAAGCTTAAGGTATCGGGATCGACAACTTTGCTAGCGACGGGCTTATTTTCCTGCTGCTCACGCACCAACTTTTCCACCGCTCTAACCGTTAAACCTTGCCTTACCACTTTATTGGCAATATCAACCTGCCGATCTTCAGCTAGCCCTAACAAGGCACGCGCATGCCCCATTTCCAACAAGCCTTTACCTAACAAATTTTTAACTTCAATTGGCAAATCTAGCAATCTCAGCAAATTGGTGACTGTGGCACGGGATTTACCCACTGCCGAAGCAATTTGCTGATGGGTTAATTCAAACTCATCTTGTAAGCGCTTTAATGCTTCCGACTCCTCTAAAGCACTTAAATCTTCACGCTGAATATTTTCAATCAACGCCATTGCCATAACAGCGCGATCATCAATATCCTTAACTACCACAGGAACATCTTGTAATTCTGCCAGTTGCGCTGCCCGCCAGCGACGTTCGCCAGCAATAATTTCATACTTATCACCCGGAATTTTGCGCACGATGATAGGCTGAATAATCCCTTGCGCAAGTATAGAATCGGATAATTCTTTAAGTTTTTCAGGGTCCATATCTTTACGTGGCTGATATTTTCCGCGCTGCAAAAACTCAATTGGTAGCGTTTGTACCTCTTGTGATTTTTCTTTATGCAAAGTAGGGGTAACATCACCCAGCAATTCGCTTAACCCCCGCCCTAAACCACGTTTTTTTTGTATCATTTTTTTGCCGCTTTTTCTTTTCTGATTAACTCGCCGGCCAGCGCAATATAAGCAACAGCACCGCGTGAAGATTTATCATAAGTTAAAACTGATACACCATGACTTGGCGCTTCAGCCAACCGGATATTTCTGGGTACTGTTGTACGAAATACCTTATCGTTAAAATATTCTACTAACTGATCTGAAACATCTTTACATAAACGACTGCGCGTATCGACCATGGTGCGTAATATTCCCTCCAGATATAAATCAGGATTGATATTGTCGCGCACGCTCTTCAAGGTAGCCATTAATGAAGATAAACCCTCCAGTGCATAGTATTCGCACTGCATAGGGATAATAATGCTATTCGAGGCAACCAGCGCATTTAAGGTCAGCATATTCAATGAGGGCGGACAATCTATCAGAATATAATCGTACTGATCGCGCACGCTCAGCAAAGCGTCTGCCAGACGCCTTTCCCGATGCTGAAGAGCCATCAGCTTGACTTCGGCAGCTGTTAAATCGGCATTACCAGGAATCAAATCAAAACCCAAATCTTTATTTTTGACGATAATTTCGCTGACAGGAACTTCTTCCAGCAATAACTCACAACTTGAATATTCAGTATCTTCTTTCAGGACACCACACCCCATGGCCGCATTACCTTGCGGATCTAAATCGATCAACAAAACTTTACGCTTTGCTGCAGCCAGAGCAGCCGATAAATTGACACTGGTGGTGGTTTTACCTACACCGCCTTTTTGATTGGTAATGGCAATAATCTTAGCCATGCTGAGCATTCTCCACTCGAATCAAGCAACGTTCGGCATCAATACCAGGCACCATTAGCGGCACGATATCGAATTCAAGCTGCAAGGACTGCAGCTCCTGATCGGGTTGTCGACCTTTCATAGCCAACAATAAACCCTCCGCAGCCAACAAATGCTTGGTCAGTTTTATAATGTCCGTCATCTCTGCAAAGGCCCGGGTAATTACAGTTGAAAATAAATTAGCAGGTTTAAATAATTCCACACGGCTATGTACAACTTCAACATTTTTCAATTGTAATTCCAGTACGGCTTGGGTAACAAAACGGGTTTTTTTGGCATTAGAATCTACCAACACAAATTCGCAATCGGGCCTACATATCGCCAGTGGTATACCCGGCAAACCCGCACCTGTGCCAATATCGGCAATTCGGGTTGGTTTTATATGCGCTAATATTGCCAAACTATCCAGTACATGCAAGTTGACCATATCGTCAGGATTACGCACCGCTGTCAGATTATAGGCTTTATTCCATTTATTAATTAGCGCTATAAAGCGCAGCAAATTTTCCTGTTGGACTTCTGGCAGCTCCAACATCATGTCAGCAAGGCCTTGCTGAAGTTTAATTCGACAGCTATCCATTAAGCACTTTTCTTCTTTAAATGTACCAATAGCAGCGAAATGGCTGCAGGGGTAATACCCGGTATTCGCGCGGCCTGACCCAAGGTTTCAGGACGCTGTTTTTTAAGTTTTTCACTGACTTCATTCGATAAACCAGAAACCAAGCTGTAATCGACATTATCTGGCAGTTTCAAATGCTCATAACGCAAGGTACGATTAATTTCAGTTTGCTGACGATCAATATAGCCGGCATATTTAGCCTGGATGGCAACTTGCTCGGCAACCTGTTCATCAACACCCGTTTCATCACTAAAACCCATTAATTGCTCGACATCGACTTCCGGGCGTCTCAGCAACTCCATCAAACTGGCTTCTTTTAACAGCTTTTTACCCCAAATAGCTTCAACTTGTGCCGCCTCGTCAGTTTCTGCTCTAATCCATTTTTTACTAAAACTGGTTTGTAACCGGGTAATCGCTTCACGTTTTGCTTCAAAATGCTGCCAACGCGCATCATCAACCAATCCTAGTTTGCGTCCCTGTTCAGTTAAGCGCAAATCGGCATTATCTTCACGGAGTTGCAAACGATATTCGGCGCGACTGGTAAACATGCGATAGGGTTCTGCGGTTCCACGCGTAATGAGGTCATCAATCATAACCCCCATATAGGCTTCCTCGCGTCCCGGACACCAGCTATCCAAACCCTGCGCCAGACGCGCCGCATTCACACCAGCCAACAAACCTTGAGCAGCCGCTTCTTCGTAACCCGTAGTACCATTTATTTGTCCGGCAAAAAACAAAGCTTGCAGATGTTTGGTTTCCAACGAGGATTTTAAGTCACGCGGATCGAAGAAATCATATTCTATGGCATAACCGGGGCGCACGATTTCTGCCTGTTCAAAGCCCAGCATGGTACGGATAAAGCGAATTTGAATATCATACGGTAAACTGGTAGAAATACCGTTAGGATAGACTTCATTAGTTAGCAAGCCTTCCGGTTCCACAAAAATCTGATGCGAATCGCGTTCGGCAAAACGCACCACCTTATCTTCAATAGACGGACAATAACGCGGACCTATACCATCTATCACCCCGGTATACATGGGCGAACGATCCAACCCAGAACGGATAATGTCATGCGTTTGTGCATTGGTACGCGTAATATGGCAACAGATTTGCTGCGGGTGCTGATTGCGGTTTCCCATAAACGAAAATACTGGCACAGGCGTATCGCCATGCTGCTCCTGCAATTTACTGTAATCGATACTACGCCCATCAATACGCGGCGGTGTACCCGTTTTTAAGCGGCCAATACGGAACGGTAATTCGCGTAAACGCTCGGCAAGCGAGACAGAGGCAGCATCACCTGCGCGACCACCACTGTAATTTTCTAAACCAATATGGATACGGCCCGCCAAAAAAGTACCCGCGGTTAACACCACGGTTTTGGCATGAAAATCCAGACCCATTTGCGTTTTAACACCGACGACCCGATCACCCTCAACAATTAAATCCGCGACAGTTTGTTGAAATAATGATAAATTTGGCTGGTTTTCCAGCGCAGTACGGACGGCCTGTTTATACAATTGCCGGTCTGCTTGGGCACGCGTGGCACGCACAGCCGGGCCTTTGCTAGCATTAAGCATGCGAAACTGTATGCCTCCGTGATCGATGGCTTTGGCCATAATACCACCCAGGGCATCGATTTCTTTGACCAAATGACCTTTACCGATACCACCTATTGCCGGATTGCAACTCATTTGCCCCAAAGTCTCAATATTTTGGGACAATAACAGAGTTTTAACACCACAGCGCGCCGCTGCCAAAGCCGCTTCAGTACCCGCGTGGCCGCCACCTATCACTATCACATCAAAGTCTTTCTGGAATTTCACTGGTATTCTATGGTCAAATAAAAGCGCTATCTTAATTGTTTATGAGGAAAAAATCATGAGAAAACAAAACAAAACAAAGGGCTTGCCCGAAATAGCCCCAAATAATCCGGTTGCAAAATTTGCTCACCAGTTCAATAAAGCCCTGGTTTATGCCGATAAACGCAAATATCAACGTAAAGCTAAACACTCTGGCCTGGAGCCTTTCTTAGTGGCTTTTGCATAAGCTATTAAGAAAGGCTTCAGGACAAATCCAGAAAACAGCCTAGCGATTTAAGGAACTCATCACCCGTGAAAGTAACTATAGAAAATAAAGTTAAAACCAGAATCCCAACCAAACACGGTGAATTCACCCTGTATTACTACACCAACAGCATTGATGATAAAGAGCATATCGCCTTTGTTAAAGGTGAGGTTGCCGATAAAGACGATGTACCCGTGCGCATACATTCGGAGTGTTTTACTGGCGACGTACTCGGCTCGCGCCGCTGCGACTGTGGGCCGCAACTGGATATGTCACTCAACATTATCAATCAGGCCGGTTTTGGCGTTTTGATTTACCTGCGTCAAGAAGGGCGCGGTATAGGTCTGCTGAAAAAACTGCAAGCCTACAATTTACAGGATCAAGGCCTGGATACCGTAGATGCCAACATTCATTTGGGGCATTTGGCCGATGAACGCCAATATGACATTGCCGCCTTGATTCTTAAAGATTTAAAAGTACGCTCCATAGCCTTGATAACCAATAACCCGCAAAAAATTGACGAACTGGTTAAACTGGGCACACAAGTCAATAATCGAATTGCTATTGAAACCAATGTTCATCTCGATAATGTTGATTACCTTAAAACTAAAGTCGAACGCATGCACCACATGCTTTCCGTACCCGACAGCCAATAACGCACCTCATGCTTGATCATTTAAAACTGCCCGCCCACTCCCTAAAACTGACCATCGACTTGCCAGACATAAACTCTCTGGACAAAACCAAGCACACACAAGGTATTTTAGGTCAAAACCGTGCGCAATCGGCGCTGGCCTTTGGTACCGCCATGAAAGCACCTGGCTACAATATTTTTGTAATGGGGCATTCCGGTACCGGACGCCTATCCATGGTCAGCAATTATTTGTCGGGTTTTGCCGAACAACAAGAAGCACCCTTATCGTATGCCTATGTGGAAAACTTTGAAAATCCACGCGAACCAGTCGCCGTTGAACTGCCATCTGGCGAAGGGCAAGCATTCAGCAAAGATATAGAAAAACTGATTGATGACATTCTGGCCACCTTTCCAGCCGCTTTCGAAAGCCCTAGTTATCAGCAAAAAAAAACCGCCATAGAACGCCGTTTTAATCAACGTTATAACTCGACCATCGATCTGGTAGACGCCAAAGCACGCGCTATGAGCGTGGCTTTGTACCGCGATAGCGAAACTATTACGTTTCTACCTATCCGCAACGACAAAGCCCTGGACGAAGAACAGTTTACCTTACTGCCTCAGGCAGAGCGCGATGCCTTTCATCAGCACACCGAAGAACTGGAAGAATATCTGGGTGATGTATTGCTGGAATTACCGCAATGGCGACGCGCATTGGTTGAAGAAATGCGACAATTGGACAGCGACACCATTAAACAGGCATTGGAACCGCTGTTTGCAGAGCTAAATAGTAAATATCTAAATGTCGATGACGTAATTACCTATCTTGCTGAAGTTGAAAAAAATCTTAGCAATACCATTTGCGACTTTTTAATGCCATCCCGCAGCCAGGATAGGCGGGAAAGTTTAGGTAAACGCCAAACCCTGATTGAACAATATCTGCCCAATATTCTGGTAGATTGCAAACAAGACGGCTTTGGCGCACCGGTTATTTACGAATCGCATCCTATCTATCAAAACCTGTTTGGACGCATAGAATACATCAGCGACCAAGGCACACTAGTCACCAATTATCGGCGTATTTGTCCCGGTTCTTTACACCGCGCTAACGGCGGCTACCTGATACTGGATGCCGAAAAAGTACTGACTTATCCGTTTGTTTGGGAAGGTTTAAAACGCGCATTACAGGCCGGTTGCATCGAAATTGAATCGCCGTATTCCGAACTGGGTATTAATACCATTACCCTAAAACCGGAAGTAATACCCCTGAATGTTAAAGTGATACTAATCGGCTCTCGCGATATTTATTATCTGCTGGAAGAGCTGGATAGCGAATTTAACGAAATGTTTAGAGTACTTTGCGATTTTGATGATCACATCAAACGTAATCAAGAAAACATCAGCCAATTTATTGCCTTGATGAGCAAACAGGCGCACGATTCCGGAGCAAAACCGCTCACTTCTGCCGCCTTATTACGCCTGATAGAACACAGTTGCCGCCTGGCTGAAAACCAATCCCACCTATCCGCGCATATTAACAACTGCCTGGAAATTATTGCCGAAGCCAATCTACTTGGTAGCCAAACTGGTGCCAGCCAAATTGATAAAACCGAAGTAGAACTGGCCTTGGCCGCCCGCGAACAACGGAATGGCCGCATTGCGGAAGCTATACTGGATGAAATGCTGGAAGGCACTATTCTGATAGACACACACGGGCTAGCCATCGGCAAAGTCAACGGCCTTACCGTCATGGACATTGGCGGCAGCAGCTTTGGCGCACCGGCACGCATTACCGCTACCGTGCATCCAGGCTCACGCGGTATTGTCGATATCGAACGCGAAGTAGAACTCGGTCAACCCATCCACTCTAAAGGGGTGATGATCTTGACTGGCTATCTGGGCCACAGTTATGCGCAACTTTTTCCACTGGCAATTTCCGCCAGTATTGCCATGGAACAATCCTATGGCCACATCGATGGCGACAGCGCCTCGTTGGCGGAATTATGCTGTTTAATCTCGGCGTTAACCCGCATTCCCATACGCCAGGGTTTTGCGCTGACCGGCTCTATAAACCAATATGGCGAAGTGCAAGCCATAGGCGGCGTTAACGAAAAAATAGAAGGCTTTTTTAACCTGTGTGCCGCACGTGGCCTAAGTGGTGAACAAGCAGTGATTATTCCCGCCTCTAACAAACGCAATCTGATGTTAAAGCAAAGTGTGATTGATGCAGTGGAGCAAGGCCAGTTTGCTATTTATTCGGTATCGAATGTTAACGAAGCACTGAGTCTGTTAATGAATCGTGAAGCAGGGGAAATAAACGCGGACGGGCAGTATCCGGAGGATAGCATCAACTTTAAAGCCGTTGCCCGGTTGAAAGAGATTTCTGATATGTCTGGGGATGAGGATAAGGATGTTGAGGGGGGGTAGGAGTTTCTACGAATTTCATTAAAAAATTAACCTGATAATCCTATAGCCAGCCCCCAATTTTAATAACGTATCCGCTCTAAGTATGTGTATCATAGCGGTAATCTACTGTCAGTGTGCGGGCTAAAGTTAAAAAAGAACCGCATGATTTTTATGCGTTAATTTTCCATGAAATTATGTCAGAACAACAAAACACAAATCTTCATCAAATTACGCTTAAGGGATTTAAATCCATAAAAAAGCTTAATTTGAAGATGAATCCGATCAATATCCTAATTGGTGCGAACGGTGCTGGCAAGTCGAACTTTATTTCTTTGTTTACCTTTTTGCGGAATTTATCTGAAGGCAAGTTGCAGACCTATACTGAGAAACAAGGTTATGCCAATACCTTTTTTCATTTTGGGCCAAAAACCACGCCTAAAATCATTATTGATATCGAGATTGGTAACAATGGTTATCATGTCGAGTTCGTACATAGCGAAAACAACGATGCCCTCGTATTTACTAATGAATATTGCACAGTTACATCTTCTAGTAGATTATGGTCAATAAAAGGTCAAATGGGAGAAAGCGGGTTGTTGCCAGGCTCTCAGTCCGACAGTGAATACGTTCGTAGATATACCCGACAGTATATGCAAAACTGCAGAGTCTACCATTTCCACGATACCAGCCCTTCTGCAGGATTTAAACAGGCGCAAAAACTGAGTTCAAATGCGTTTCTATATGCTGATGCCAGTAATTTAGCACCTTTTCTTGTTCGTGTTAAAGAACGTTACCCAACTCATTACCAAGATATTATCTCGACAATCAAAACCGTTGCACCATTTTTCCACGACTTTTACCTTGAACCAAGTGGGGAAAAAGGGGATGAGTCGGTGTTATTGCGCTGGCTGCATCGTGATTATGAAACGCCGTTTTCAGCAAATCAGCTTTCAGACGGTACTGCACGTTTTATCTGCATGGCCACATTGTTTCTTCAGCCAAAATTTCATAGGCCTAACACCATAGTACTTGATGAACCTGAGCTTGGTTTGCATCCTGCGGCGTTAAACGTTTTAGCCGAAATGATCAAGTTAGTTTCCAAAGAAAACCAAGTGATTTGTTCAACGCAATCTATCTCTTTTGCCAATCAGTTTGAGCCCGATGATTTTATTATTGTTGATCAAGTTAAAGGCGTTTCTACCTTTAGCAGACCTGATATAAATGCACTTAAACATTGGCTTGAAGATTACAGTATGGGCGATATCTGGTCGAAAAACCTGATTGGGGGACGTCCAGAATGGTAAGGGTAGGGATTTCTGTAGAGGGCATAACTGAAGAACGATTTATAAAAACTTTGTTGGTACCTTATTTACAGTCAAAAGGCATTTTTGTTACTCCGGTACCAATGAACGGTAATATTAGTGTGGATCGGGTAAGTTACGAATTGGAAAAGCTAGCTTATAGTTTCGATTATGTCACTACTTTCTACGATTTCTATGGCTTTAAACATAAACATGCTAGCGAAACCAAAGAGACCTTGCAATCCAAAATTAAGGAATCAATTAAAGACCATTTACAGCGAAAACTGCTACCCTATATTCAAATGTATGAATTTGAGGGTTTGTTATTCTCGTCCCCTGAAGCAATTGCCGCAGTATTGCAAAACGAATCGCATTTGACTTGGGCTAATAGTATCTTGGCCGAGTTTGATTATAATCCTGAAAAAGTAAACGATTCCAGGGAAACTGCGCCATCGAAGCGCTTTGAAAACAACACACATTATAGAAAAACCACGCATGGACCCGATATAGCCGAACGAATTGGTTTGGTGAAATTACGAGAAATGTGTTTGGGGTTTGATCAATGGCTGACAGCACTAGAAAGACTTGTGAGTTGATAGCTATAGCGGTCTGATATATAACATTGGGTACCAGTACACCCATTTCACCGCTGATTTTTATCAAAAAATACCCTCATTTTCTAGCAAGCATGTTTCGTAAAGCGCGAACAGCATTAACTTCTTCTTAACTTTTTTCAAGAGTTATCTCAGTTAGCTCAGTATCAGAAAGTTTATAGTATGCGGCGAATAATTCATCAACTGCTGATGTCGCACTGCCTGACGGATTAAGGTTTCTATAAAGGGGCTGAATAGTTAATTTTATTTTTGAACGTCAACGCCTCCATTTACAACTAATTCTAAAACAAACTCACCCCAACGCGCATCACGCGTTTGGCTATGGCTTTTTGTCTACCACCTTTCATAACCACAAAGCAGACACCTTCAACTTTTAGGATAGCGATGATTTGCTCTACCATATATTTTTCCGATTTCCACCAGGTTTTGCTAAATACCAGAACATAGGTTTTAACTTCTGGATAGTGTTGCATTTTCTTTTCTGCCAGCCAGGCATGTTTTATCACTTTCATGTTGCGAATCTGCTCGGCAATATGGTCACAAATACCCGTAGCAGTGTCTGGCGCGATGTAGTCATCACGTAGCGTAATTATTTGTCTTTCCAATTTTGCAGCCTGATTGATATCTATCTGCTTTTCAAGTTGTAATTGCCAATACTCTGCAGCTTGGTTGTCAGCTATTTTGTGGTAGTAATAAATTAACCATTCACAAGCATCCACTTTTAGGTTTTGCTGTTTATCCATTGCCCGTTGCAGATAATCAACTCCGCTAACGTCATCATTGACCAATAGCAATCTGCCAATAACGAAATCGGCTTTGACTTCATCCGGATATTTACTTTTGTAGAGATTGAAGAGTGGCAAACAGGCTGCTTCGCCTATAAATTTTTCCAAATTAACCGCTAGTTCCCAAAGTTGCTCTGCATTTAACTCATCTTGCGGTATGGCTTGTAGCTCTGCTAATTTGGCGCGGCCTTCCTGAAAATACTGGTAACGTTCCTGCCAATTAGTTTGGTTATTTTGCAGCCATTGTTGATCGAAATGAGCAATTATTTTATGTAAATGCTGGCTTAACCAATATTGAGCAGCTGATTTAGTCACTGCTTGCGGAGGCAGCGCCGCAGCCTGAATCGCCGCTAGCCGATCTTTTAAGGCGGGATGGGTATCATAATAACTTGTATTAATAGCCAAAGCCTTTTGCAGCTGTGCAGCTACGGCTGTTTCATCAAAAGCCTGTTGTTGTAAAAAAGTTTGTAACTGACTATAAGGTGAGCTGTGCGGCTGTGGAATTTGTTCCGCCTGTTTTACAAAAGGTTGCCAGTAGTGTTCGACAATTAATTGACTGGTAACATGACTGTTGACCAAGGCTTTGGCAACTTCCGGTGCAGAGGTCAGTTGCGCAGCCACTGCATCGGCTGCATATTCGTTGGCGCGCGCTAACGCAAAAGAATAGGCGGCAAACGTAGGTGAGTACCAATCAAAAAAACGCCGCATAATATTGGCACCAAAATTACTTTGTTGCTGTAGCGCAGAGACGATGCGATGCCAACTCAATCTGACACGGTATATCCAACCGGAAAACTGGCTGTGTTTGCCGGATAAATGACCTAGTTCGTGAGCGATAACCGCACGAGCCTGTTCCGGCGACATAACTAGTAACAGTTCCAGCCCGAGAAACAAGGTGTTTTTATACCAACCAAAGATACCCAGGCGTGGGATTTGCACAATAGCAGCATTGTGTTCGGGTGTGATAATAACCTGGTGTATTTTAGACGCTTTAAGTTGCTTGGTAAGTTGTCTTAGTTCGGAAAAAAATTGCGGATAGTCTTTGGCCTTGAGGGTAAACCCAGTGGGCTTGCCAAATTTTACCCAGAGTGCGCGCAACAATACATAAATGGTGACAAGTAACACAAAGATTAATTTTGTTTTAATCAGCATAATCAGAAATGTGGAACTGGCCAAAGCCGCCCAACCGATACCACCGACGATAGCTATTAATATTAATAACATGCTGAAAATCACTGCGTAGCCCAGCAATGCTAAACAAGCAACTTTGATGTTATACAATCGTGGGTTTTGTTGGATTTCCCGTTCTGCTGCGGCAATCAAGCGTTCGAAATTTTGTCTTTTTTCTGTGGTGGTTTTCATGCGCGTTTCCGTTTAGAGATCACAAAAATGAGAACGTTTTGAATAACACTTAACACAACACTAACCAATTGATTATGTTATTTTTATTTAAAATACCTATTTCATTATTGGCACTTTTATCGTTAATGATCATAAGCAATGACAGGTATTTACCATATCATCTCCGATTAAGCGATTCTAGACAATAGGCTCTGTAATTTTTTCATCGGAATAAAAAAACTTAGTTGTAAACAAGAAAATCTTCTTATCGCGTAAAGTTACCCGCCTAAGTGCAACCAATTGTCACCTTTCCTACAATCAACTTAGCTCAACGCAAATTGTTTTGTCGGTATCCCGACCAGCACCCGCCAAAACCCCAGTATTCAAGCCCGATTAACAGTTGGCAAGTGTTTTGCTTTATACCCTGTAAAGACAACATTGTCGCTGTTATGGCTAACTGCAAACTTAAACCATGAAAAACCAGTCTCGCACCATTATTATTGATGACACCACGCTCCGTGATGGCGAACAATCGGCTGGCGTGGCATTTTCGTTGGAAGAAAAACTTAGCATAGCAGGGCAATTGGCAGCACTGGGTGTACCTGAGCTGGAAATTGGTATACCTGCTATGGGTACTCAAGAGCGCGAAGAGATTAAAGCCATAGTGGATTTAAAACTACCCAGTACGTTGTTGGTGTGGTCGCGGATGCGGCACGAGGATTTACAACATTGTTTAGGTTTGGGTGTTGGAATGGTGGATTTATCCATTTCTGCATCTGATCAACACATTCAGCACAAACTTAAACAAAGCCGCGCCTGGGTTCTTAGCACCATAGACAGCTGCGTTAAAACTGCGGTGGATGCCGGTATGCAGGTATGTGTGGGGGCGGAAGATGCTTCCAGAGCCGATAGTGATTTTCTGGCACAAATGGCACAAACCGCTCAAGCTGCAGGGGCCTGTCGTTTCCGCTTTGCAGACACTGTAGGCATTATGGAGCCGTTTGGGGTGTTGGCTGCCATTCGTAACCTATGCTCAGTTACCGATCTAGCTATTGAAATGCACGCGCATGATGATTTAGGTCTGGCAACCGCCAACACCTTGGCAGCCGCAGTGGGTGGGGCCACACATGTAAACACTACTGTAAATGGCTTGGGTGAACGCGCAGGTAATGCTGCTTTGGAAGAAGTGGTGGTGGGCTTAACGCAACTGTATGGCTTACAAACTGGCGTAGATTTACACGACTTTACCCGCTTATCTCAACAAGTAGCCACGGCTTCTGGCGATACCATAGGCAGCCGCAAAAGTTTAATTGGCCGTGATGTGTTTAGCCACGAAGCGGGTATTCATGTCGATGGTTTGTTGAAAGATCCAAAAAACTATCAAGGGGTGGACCCCGCTTTAGTAGGTCGCCGTCATCAACTGGTATTAGGTAAACATTCCGGTAGTCAAGGTGTCATGCATGCTTACCGGCAGCTGGGTATTGCCATTAATCGTGGTCAGGCAGGTCGTTTATTGCCGTTGATACGCCAATTTGTCAGTTTTAACAAACGCTCGCCACAAGCAGTCGAGTTAAATCAATTTTTACACAGTCTGTAACGAGGTATCCGATGAGTAATATTCCGCAAAAACCACTACTGCCCGTCACCGAAAAAATTGTTGCTCAACCACAGCTACAATCCGATGAAAGTCCAGATGACCGTTATCCCGGTACATTTTTTCGGATTCCCGGCGTACCCATGCCCGGCAAAACCACATGGAGCTTGGCAAAATGATGTTCTTTTCGCCACAGGTTTCCAGCCCGACTCCCAGCTTGTGGCTGGAATGGCATGAGGATGTGGGTTGCGTTTTCGCCCGTGATCCTGCGGCGCGAAACTTGGTGGAAGTGCTACTGGCTTATCCTGGGGTGCACGCTGTTATTTTGTACCGGATTAGCCATCGCTTATGGCTGGCGGACTGGAAATTAACCGCTCGCTTGTTGGCCGCTTTTACGCGTTGGTTAACCAATGTGGATATTCATCCAGGTGCTTGTATCGGTAAACGTTTTTTTATCGATCATGGTGCAGGGGTGGTGATTGGTGAAACCGCCGAAATTGGTAACGATGTCACTTTGTATCACGGCGTTACGTTAGGTGGCACTTCCTGGAACCAGGCCAAACGCCATCCTACACTTGGCGACAATGTGTTGGTGGGTGCGGGTGCCAAAATTCTGGGTAACATCAAACTTGGCAATAATGTCAGGGTAGGGGCCAATTCGGTGGTGGTTAAAGATGTACCGCCTTGTTGCACCGTTATCGGTATACCTGGGCGTATTATTCAAACCAAGGGCTTAAAAATACAGGATCCCAGAGGCATTGATCTTGATCATCATCTGCTTTCTGACCCGATAGGCAAAGCAATAAATTGCTTAAGCGAACGTCTGGATCAACTGGAAGAAAAACAGCAGCAATTTCGGGTGAACGTAACAGAAAGTTGTAACCAGTGTGACGCAGAAAGCGTTTGTCACTCCGAAGAACACGATATGCCAAAACGTGCAGCAGGTGGTCAATAATGGATTTGCTGGAATTTGATGCCAAAGACTTATATTTTGAGCAGGAAGACGCGCCGGAAGTGCAAGAATTAATTAAATTTGCATCTGAGTTATACAGTAGTGGCACCGCAGAATTACCCTTGCTTAAAGCCTATCTGCGCGCACCAGAGTCTTTAAATGTATTAGTGGCATTGAATCGATTTTATTACTACCAGCATCGTTTAAGCGAAGCACTACTGATTTCTGAAAAAGCCTTGGCTCTAATTAGAATCGGCATTGGTTTTCCAGACGATTGGCGGCAATTGGAGATGCACACTATTAGCATGGCTCCCAAAGACGATTTGTGTCGGATTCGTTTGTATTTATTTACCTTGAAATCTATTGGCTTTTTACATATGCGTATGGAAAACCTGGCATTAAGTCGCAGTATTTTTGAAAAACTGGTATCACTGGACGAGAAAGAACGTATTGGTGCCAAAGCTTTATTGGACTTGGTAATACAAAGACAAGAGACAGGGGAATTGATTTCTTAATTTAACGGTAGTGGGCTTAACCCGCTTCATTTAACAAAAGGTGATTGTCATGCTTAAACAAAAATCTGATCCATTTCTCGCCCAAACATCGGCAATACTGGCTATTTTGCTAGTGGTGTATATTTTCGGTGGCGATACTACGGTAGTAGAACATTTAACGGCAGCGAGGTAGAAACATGAGTTTTGTTGATGAAATAGAAGAACTGGAAGCTGCAGAAGATTTTTTACAGTATTTTGAACTGGACTACGATGCCAGTATCGTCCATGTAAATCGGCTGCATATTTTGCAACGTTTTCATGATTATCTAAGTAAAGGCGGCGAGTTTATGCCTGCCGACGAAGACAGCAAAAAGCAGGTTTATAAGCAATTACTGTCTCGTGCTTATAACGATTTTGTGCAATCTGATGCGCAAACCGAAAAAGTGTTTAAGGTTTTTAAAATGGCCGAACCACAAAGTGTTTTTGTTTCGCTTAGCGACATAAAAGTATGATTGAAGAGCGCTTTGACGAAGGTCGTTTCGATTTTGGCGAAGCCGTACGTGTAACACGTAACGTCCGTAATGATGGCACCTATCCTGGTATGGAAGTAGGTGAATTGCTGGTACGTCGTGGTAGTGTCGGCAATGTGGTTGAGAAAGGTACCTTTCTACAAGATCAGGTTATCTTTACTGTGCATTTTCTGGATCAGGGCCGCATGGTAGGCTGTCGACTGGAAGAATTATTACCTGCTGAGGCTTATTGGAACCCCAGTCGCTTCGAATTTCGTGACAAAGTGCTATGCAGCATCGATTTAGGTGTACAAGGCAATGTTATTGTTAGTAAAGGCAGTGAAGGCGAAATTTTAAAAATTTTACGTGAATTATCGCCTATTCAATATCACGTTCGCTTCCCTGGTAAAACCTTACAAGTACCGGAAACAGCACTGGAACCCGCTGATCCTGCCAACTTTAAAGAACCCGAGGATTGATATGCAGCAGGCTTTGGATATGAGCATTGAACCTTACACACTATTACGCGCAGCTTTAAGTTTATTTCAAAAGCCGCCTGCCGACCTGGAATCTGAACAGTTACATCAGGTACAACGACAAGCTCGAAACGAATACGCCATTGAAAGCCGGGTCATCAACTCGCCAGAAGCGGCGAGCGTAATTGTTACTGATCAGGAATTAGAGCAAGCCATTGCAGAAGTACGTGGCCGCTTTGTTGACGATGAGAGCTTTGCATCGGCATTGGCCAGCAATCACCTCAATACCGAAACTTTACGCGCCGCGCTAGCCAGACAATGTAAAGTCAATGCAGTATTGGAACGAATCGCCGCGCGTTCTCCTAAAGTTAACGAGGTAGAGGTGGGTATTTTTTATCACTCACATCCAGAAAAATTTCACCGTCCGGAACAAAGACAGGCCAGACATATTCTGATCAGTATAAATCCAGACTTCCCTGAAAATGAACGAGAAACAGCCCAATTGCGCTTGCAAGAAATTGCCCAATTATTAAAACGCAAACCGCATAAATTTGCTGATTTGGCTCTTAAACATTCGGAATGTCCTACTGCATTAAATGGTGGTACATTAGGAAACATAGTGGCAGGAAAACTCTATCCAGAGCTAGATAAGGCTTTGTTTTGTTTAAAAGAAAATGAAATTAGTGATATTGTAGAAACCGAAATGGGATTCCATTTAATTCAGTGTCAGAAAATTATACCGGCGGAAACCTTATCCTTGAAAAAAGCCACACCTAATATTCGTAAACTGATGCAGGAGCGTTATCGTCGCAATTGTCAACGTACCTGGTTGGCTAGTTTACCAAAGTTAACAGATTAAGCTGTAATCAAGCGTAAAACTACTATGCAAATTTTTTATGAAACCCTTTACGGTAGCTTACTTTCAGAATGGACGTTCGCCCTATGTAATTGGCTTTCAGCAGGGTGTTAGTGATGGGTAATTTGATCATCGTGTCGTGAAAACGGCCAAATTTTAAAAGCGAGGAATTGGCATGACAAAAGAACTCAAACATTGTTCGTTTTGCGGTATAGAAGCATCAGCCGCAGTGCCCATGATCGCTGGCACGGAAGGCTTTATCTGTGAAGCTTGCGTTATGCTTGCCAGCCAAGTGGTTTCAAGCTGGAGCAAGAAAAAGGAACTTAACGACATGCAAGGGCCGCTACCCAAACCTGTTGGCATTAAAGCTTTGCTAGATCAATATGTTATAGGCCAAGATCTGGCAAAAGAAATTTTATCTGTCGCTGTTTACAACCACTATAAACGCCTAAAACAAGAAAGCAGTAAAACCGGAAACTTGGGTAATGCTGAACAGTTGGTAGAAATTGGCAAATCCAATATTTTATTGATTGGCCCATCGGGTACCGGCAAAACCCTTATGGCTAGCACACTAGCAAAAATTGTTGGAGTGCCGTTTGCTGTAGCTGATGCCACCACTCTCACTCAGGCAGGCTATGTCGGTGACGATGTGGAAAATATTTTGGCACGCTTGCTGGATGTCGCTGATGGACAAATCAATAAAGCCGAATGGGGGATAGTCTATATTGATGAAATTGACAAAATTGCCCGTAGCCCAGAACAGGCTTTTGGTACCCGAGATGTATCCGGCGAAGGTGTGCAACAAGCCCTGTTAAGACTGGTTGAAGGTTCGCAGGTTAAAGTCTCCGTGAAAGGCCGGCGTAAAGATGCACATGGCAGCGATTCGGTGATGATCGATACGCGTAATATTCTGTTTATTGCCGGCGGGGCATTTCCTGGCCTGGAAAAACATGTTGAAAAACGTTTACACCCCCCCAAAACGGCCATTGGTTTTCACGCAGAAGTCACCAATAGTGCAGACAAACCCAGTTTAGAAGCCTTACTGAATGCCACCCAACCTGATGATCTGAAAAAGTTTGGCCTGATTCCCGAGTTTATTGGCCGCTTTCCAGTGCTAGCACCCTTGGAACCACTGGATGTAGATGCATTAATACAAGTGTTAACCGAACCGAAAAATGCTTTGGTGAAACAGTATCAGCAATTGTTCGCTTTTGATGATATAGAGCTAGAGTTTACTCAGGACGCCTTGGTGGAAATTGCCGAAAAGGCCATAGAACGTAACACTGGAGCGCGAGGTTTACGTGGCATTATGGAACATGTATTAAGAAAAGCCATGTTTGATGTGCCTTCCAGAGAAAATGTACAGCGTTGTATTGTAACTGCTGAGCTTATTCGTGGCGAAGCTGAGATTCAAGTAGTAGAAGGCGAGTATCATGAACCCTTAGAACCTTCGGCTATATTGGTTTCTGCGGGTCAATAATTCGACAAATCATCGATTTTATGGCCATAACTTTATTAAATTGGACATGTTTATATGAGCAGCGTTAAAGAAAAAATCCTTACCCAACTAGCAGAAAATCCTATCATTCTGTACATGAAAGGGGTACCGAGTGCACCTGAATGTGGCTTTTCCGCAAAAGTCGTTGCCATCCTGAATGCTACTAAAATTCCGTACACCTATGTCGATGTGTTGAGAGCGCCTTTTATCCGCGAAAAATTACCTACTATCTCGAAATGGCCGACTTTTCCACAATTATTTGTTAACGGGGAATTAATTGGCGGTAGTGATATTGTCGAAACACTGGATAAAGACGGTAGCTTATTGCCTTTACTGCAGAATGCTGTGCAGATTGAAACTCCTCATAATCCAGCTGTCATTTCACATTCCGAGGTGGAAGTATTAATCACCAACGGCTACCAGGATGCTGAAATTCATATAATTGGCGAAGCGTGTAATCTGGAGATTATTGTGATTAGCAGTCAATTTGCTGATTTACCCATGCTGAAACAACATCAGGGAGTGATGCATACTCTACAAACCGAACTGGCAAGTGGCCGCTTACATGCAGTTACTTTAAAAACTTTTACGCCTGAGCAATGGCAGGCACAGCAAACAAAGTCCAACTCTGGCTTGTTGCAAATTCAGAATTGATTTAATTAAACAGGAGTAAGCACTATGGCTAAAGTGGGCATTTTTTTTGGAACAGATACCGGTAACACCCGTAAAGTTGCCAAGAATATACACAAGCAATTGGGTGATGAAATCGCCGATAAACCCGTTAACATCCGTAACGCCAGTGTTGACGATTTACTGGCTTATGATGTACTTATTCTGGGTTCTCCCACCTATGGTGAGGGTGAGTTACCTGGTTTAACCAGCGGTAATCAAAACGAAAGTTGGGAAGAGTTTTTACCGACACTGGTGGGCGCTGATTTTTCCGGAAAAACCATAGCCTTATACGGTTTAGGCGATCAGGTTGGTTATGGTGATAACTTTGTTGATGCACTGGGTTTTCTTTATGATGCATTCAGCGATGTGGGTGCCAAGATTATCGGCCTAACGAGTACAGACGGTTATGATTTCAATCGCTCCAAAGGTCTGCTGGATGACCAGTTTCTGGGCTTGGTATTAGACGAAGATAATCAAAAAGAGCTGAGCGAATCACGCCTGAACGACTGGTTAACGTTAATTGGTCCTGCTTGGCAGTAAGCATAATGATAGAACAGCAGGCAGTTGTCACCCGTGTTGCATCCGGTCAGGTTTGGATTAAAAGCCAGCAAACCGGTTGCGGGACTTGTGCACAACTAGCCTCCTGTTCCACTGCCAGTCTGGCAAAACTATTACCAAAACGAGAGTTCTCGCTGGAATGTGAGCTTAATTTACAAGTAGGTGATGAAGTACTGGTGGGAATTGATGATTCGCATCTACTCTCTACTTCTATGTTGCTATATCTACTACCCATAGTGATAATGTTGCTATGTGTGGGTTTTGCCAATATGACATTATCCGTTGCCGCAGCCGATCAGTGGTTACCTGTGATCGCTCTATTATCCCTGCTATTAGTGTTCTGTTTATTGCATCGTTTTCAAGCCATATTGCTATGGTATTTTTGTTTTAAACCACAAATTATCCGTAAGACGCATGGCATTAACAATAAACAACAGGCATAGATCGCTAACTGGGCCATTATCTTAACAAGATAAATCTAGTGTAAACCTTTCTACTGGCTCAGGAGGAGCGGTGAGAAATGACCATGCTTTATAGTTACTGTAGTAGTAAAGGGCAAAAAATTTGCCCTTTTTAACCCATTTTTTAAGCAGCAATGGTGGCTGCTGTTTCCAAACTTTGCAAAAATTCTTGGCATTCGATTTCTATCAATTCGAAGCCCATGCGCTCACTAAAGCGCTTTTCTTTATCGGTTGGATTTTTTCTTAAAAACCACCCCCTATGTTCATTGGCAGCATAGACAATATCACTCATAACCATTCGCTCAGAATCGCGATTTAACGGCAAACCCAGTAATAAATATTTTTTATCCTTACGATATTCTTTTAAAAAATCCGGAATAGCAAATCCACCCATCAGTTCCGTAATGTAATCCACATAATCTGCATCCGAAGCCACATAGTTAGATTCTGGCCTTGGCGTACCCATTGGCTTAAATAGAACAGGCAAGTTTAAGTCGACCTGATGTTGGGGAATTTCAAAATAACTGCTGCCGTCATAATGATAAATTTTGAAGCGGAACGAATTACCAATCACACGCGCTAAACCAACTATTAGAGTGTGTTCTTCATCGGCATAACTGTCTTGCAATTGCGTATCCCGATTGATGTCAATGACATACTTCGGGCGCCATTCAGCTAACCAATTATGTACGGCAGCCCTGCTCCATTGGTTTTGTGCATACGTTTTATCCAAAAATTGTGTAACAAAACTGCGCCCACGCTTTAGCTCTTGATTCATTGCTGCGCGCGGAAATTCGTACATTAGCTTGGGAGCCATGGGTTTGCCACCATTCATCGCCAGAATCAAGCTGTTACTATCAGCTGGAATTGACTCACCATTAATCGTATTAACGACATCATTCAATACACCAGGACCCAGGTAAGGAATGACTTGGTTATCATATAATCCACTTAAAATTTCGGAAAAATTTGTACTTGACATACGCACTCCATATAGTTTTAAAAATATCTAAAACCTAGAAGCAATATTCAATCCAATTTAAAATTCCATGACCAAAAATTCTTATATCCCTTGCCAATCAAGGCATACAGCACATTGAAGTACTTATAAATTTGCATTTATTCCTTGTAAATTGTATGGATTACGACAGCTTTACATAACAAAACAACAAGTGGCTGTGGCTATGTTGCCAGGAAATATTTATAATTCGAATTTGGCATGCACAAGTCAAACTTCGGCACATAGTACTTTAACTTGGTTTTTGCATTGACAGAGCGCCATATTCTGATTTAGAGTTGCGCCAGATTGTCTTTTTATTGCTCGTCAACATAGGTGTGACTGTTTTCTGGTCTAATACCTGGAAAACGATGTTGATGGGTAGTCTTTATAACTATAACTGTAACAAACGGAGCACATCATTATGGCAAGACCATTAATTCAAATGGCGTTAGATTCACTGGATTTCAACCAAACTGTCGCACTGGCTGACCAAGTAGCGCCATATGTTGATATTTTTGAAATTGGCACTCCTTGTATCAAATACAATGGTATCAATTTGGTAAAAGAATTGAGAAATCGTTACCCAGACAAACTGTTGCTGGTTGACCTGAAAACTATGGATGCTGGCGAATACGAAGCAGGTGCGTTTTATGATGCTGGCGCAGATATCTGTACCGTATTAGGTGTTTCTGGTTTGGCAACAATTGCTGGTGTTATTAAAGCAGCTAAAAAAAGCGGCGCTGAAGTACAAATCGACCTGATCAATGTTGGCGACAAAGCTAACGTTGCAAAAGAATCAGTGAAACTGGGCGCTCAAATCGTCGGTATTCACACTGGTTTGGATGCTCAAGCTGCAGGCCAAACACCATTCTCTGACTTGCAAGACATTGCTCGTCTGGGTTTGAACGTCAGAATTTCTGTTGCTGGCGGTATTAAACAAGCGACTGTTCAACAAGTTGTTGAAGCTGGCGCAAACATCATCGTCGTCGGTGCAGCAATCTACGGTGCACCATCACCTGCTGAAGCGGCACGTGAAATTCGCGAACTGGTAGACGCTGCAGCTGCATAATCTATGCATTGCTAACATCTACTTTTTCGTAGCAATGTCAAGGACGAGTGGTAATGCCACTCGTCCTTTTGTTCGTTTTGACCCCCAGTTTTTTACAAACATAACATTAAAGCCGGGGGTTTTTGTACCCCAATAAAAAGGAGACCATCATGCCTTCGCGTAGAGATTTAGCGAACGCCATCCGCGCCCTCAGCATGGACGCCGTGCAAAAAGCCAATTCAGGACACCCAGGCGCACCTATGGGTATGGCCGATATAGCAGAAGTACTGTGGAACGATTTTCTGCAACACAATCCTGCCAACCCCCACTGGCCAAATCGCGACCGTTTTATTTTGTCCAATGGTCACGGCTCCATGTTGCTGTACTCGTTACTGC
The DNA here is from genome assembly GCF_039904985.1 of Methylomonas sp. AM2-LC. Taxonomy (NCBI): domain Bacteria; kingdom Pseudomonadati; phylum Pseudomonadota; class Gammaproteobacteria; order Methylococcales; family Methylococcaceae; genus Methylomonas; species Methylomonas sp. AM2-LC. The sequence continues at coordinate 372,828 of NZ_CP157005.1, read as the reverse complement.
ATCTGGCAGGCTATGATTTGCCGATAGAAGAACTTAAGAATTTTCGTCAATTGCATTCACGTACCGCCGGTCACCCGGAATATGGTTATGCACCTGGCGTAGAAACCACTACGGGTCCTTTGGGCCAAGGCATTACCAATGCCGTGGGTTTTGCACTGGCAGAACGTACGCTGGCAGGCCAATTTAACCGTCCAGGACACAGTATTGTCGATCACTACACTTATGTGTTTTTGGGTGATGGCTGCTTAATGGAAGGCATCTCGCACGAAGCCTGTTCACTGGCGGGTTCCATGCAACTGGGCAAACTGATTGCAATCTACGACGACAACAACATCTCGATTGATGGTGAAGTGCGTGGTCATGGTAATGTAACGGGCTGGTTCCTGGACAACACACCAAAACGCTTTGAAGCGTATGGCTGGCATGTTATCCCTAAAGTAGATGGTCACGATGCTGAAGCGGTGAAAAAAGCGCTTGAAGAAGCCCGTAAAGTAACTGACAAACCGACTATTATTTGCTGCCAAACCATCATTGGCTGGGGTTCACCCAACAAAGAAGGCAAAGAAGAATGTCACGGAGCGGCACTTGGCGAAGCAGAAATTGCAGCAACGCGTGAACGTATTGGTTGGCCACACCCTGCATTTGAGATCCCTGCTGACATTAAAGCAGGCTGGGATGCACATAGCAAAGGTGCGCGTCTAGAAACAGAGTGGAATGCACAACTGGCCGCTTATCGTGCCGCTCATCCTGAGCTGGCTGCCGAATTTGAACGCCGTGTGTCAGGCAAACTACCCAGTGACTGGAACGAAAAAGCCAACGCATTTATAGCTGCGGTGGATGCCAAAGCTGAAACCATTGCCAGTCGTAAAGCGTCACAAAATACCCTGAATGGTTTTGGGCCTTTATTACCTGAGTTATTGGGCGGCTCTGCTGACTTGGCAGGCTCCAACCTGACGCTGTGGTCTGGTTGTAAAGATGTTAACGCCAGTGGTCATGACGGCAACTATATTTACTATGGCGTACGTGAATTTGGTATGTCTGCCATCATGAATGGCTTGGTTCTGCACGGTGGCTTCAGACCTTATGGCGCAACATTCCTGATGTTCTCGGAATATGCGCGTAATGCACTGCGGATGGCGGCGTTGATGAAAATTCCGACCATTTTTGTTTATACGCATGACTCCATCGGCTTAGGCGAAGACGGCCCAACCCATCAACCCGTTGAACAAACGGCAACTTTGCGTATGATACCCAATATGCAAGTTTGGCGTCCTTGCGATGCGGTTGAATCAGCGGTTAGCTGGAAAGCAGCGATTGATCGTCAAGAAGGCCCAAGTACACTGATTTTCTCACGTCAAAATCTGCCACACGTTCCACGTACAGCAGCACAGATTGAGGCTATCAGAAAAGGTGGCTATATTCTGAAAGACAGCGTGGGTAGCCCGGATGCCATTATTATTGCGACGGGTTCTGAAGTGGAATTGGCGCTGAAAGCAGCAGAAGCACTGTCAGGTAAAGGCAAAAACATTCGCGTGGTTTCTATTCCCTCTACGAATGTTTTCGAAGCGCAAGATCAAGCTTATCAAGACAGCGTGCTGCCACCCAGTGTCAGCAAACGGGTCGTGGTAGAAGCAGGTGTGACCGCAGGTTGGTGGAAATATGCCGGCAGCCAAGGCAAAATCGTCGGCTTGGATCGCTTCGGCGAATCAGCTCCGGCAGGCCAACTTTTCAAAGAGTTTGGCTTTACCGTCGATAATGTTGTCGCAAATGTCGAAGCAGTGCTTTAATTAGGTTATAGTGTAACTATGTTTTGCCGGAATATTCCGGCAAAACATCTGAATTTTCTAACGGTAGAGTAAGGTGAATAAATGAAAAACTCACAATTGAACCAAAGATTACTCATAGCATTATTGCTATCGACTTCCGTAGCGCATGCTGAGGATTATCCGGCAGCAAATTTTCAACCGAAAGTCATCTATAGCACTGAAGCGGTAGCGACAACTTCAACTGCCTCAACGTCCACCCCCTGCGAACCCAAAGCGACAAAATCGTCTCAAGTTGAACAAACTCAATTTGATGCAAAATATCCCGCTGCCAGTTTTCAGCCAAAAGTTATTTATAGCAACCAAGGTTCCTAAGCTAATACAATAGGCGGCTAGTTTTTATTGACAAACAATCCGCTCATAATTTAAAAGAATAAATAGCCAGGATCGTTATGCACCCATTTAAAATAATCAGGAGTATTCTCAAATGCAAAAACCTAATTTGATGAATAGCTTATTCGGGATAATCCCGACTTTTTTCTTCAACACCCCTTCAGCGAACAGCAGCAGTGATAGCAATAGAGAAGAATTGCAATTAACTGGCGTTGCCCGTTATCTGAAAAAAATTGAAGACATTGAAAACTTAACCGGTGTTGCTAAATATCTGGCTCGCCAAGCATTGGTTGAAGAAGCTTTACTAGAGAAAAAACAGGCTCTGCTTGCCGAACAACAAGCACAACAAGCAGCATTAGACGCTGAAGCCGCAGCAGCTGAATCCGCCAGGATTGCCGTTCAAGAAGCGTTTGAGAAACTGCCAAGCGGCGTTGAAAAATATCTGTCACAACAAGAAGCTAATCCTATTACACGCGTTGCCAAATATTTACTTAAGCAAAAATTTCTAGCGAAAGAAGCGCCTGTTACAGGTGTTGCTAAATACGTAACTATCCATGATCGTGAACCGCACACTGTAACGGGTGTGGCTAAGTATTTAACCAGACAACATTTATTGGCTGGTGATGCTCCCACAATCACAGGTGTCGCTAAATACGTAATGAAACAGGAATTACAGGCAAAAGAGGCTCCAATTGCAACTAGTGTTAGTAAATACGTCAGTAAACAAACTAAGTTGGCAAAAGATGCTCCTGTCATCACGGGTGTCAGCAAATACATACAAACTCAAGAACGCTTGCTAAAAGAACAGACCCCATTAACCGGAGTAGAAAAGTTTTTAGCCGAACAGGCTATTGTTGCTCGAAAAGCAGCAGCGGCTGCACTGATTGCACACTACCAAGAACAGGAAGCCAGAATGCAACAAGAAAAAGCTGAGGCAAAAGTGCCGCAAGTTGAAGAAAGTGCAGAACAGGTTGTTGAAGAAGAGTTTGTTGGCTCTAGTGTTGCCAAATACCTAGCCAAACTAGCAGCTTCCGAAAAAAATGCACCTAAAACAACGAGTGTCAGTAAATATATTGCTCGCCAAACACAACTGCAAAGCCAAGCTGAGCCTTTAACAGGTGTAGCCAAATATGTGGCAAAACAAGCTATTCTAGCTAGACAACAACCACCTTTAACGGGTGTTGCAAAGTATCTGACTAAACAGCTGTTACAAGTTAAACCTGCCACGACTATTACTTCAGTCAGTAAATATTTGGCACAACAAAAATCTCAAGAAAAAGTTTCTGTGGGATTAACTGGAGTTGCCAAGTATTTAAATAATCAGGAAGATGCCCCCGCTATTTCAGGTGTGGTTAAATATCTAGCCAAACAACATTTACACGCGAAAGAAACAGTTACCACCAGAACCACTGGCGTTGAAAAATATCTTCGTAAACAGGCTTGATAAAAAATTCCGGTGATTTACTCAGCATAACTGCAGAATAAATCACCGGACTATTCTCTTCCCATCAAATTAAACCTACGCTTGAGCATCAGTGCTATAGAAATAGTCTGTTACTACTTCAGCCACACTTGCCAAGACTAAACAATGCAAGCAAATTAATACAGATTATATAAAACTGTATTATTATTCCCAATAATACTGCTTATTAGAGATAGTCATGCGTTATTTTTTCCCGCTCAGTTTGTTGCTAATTTTGCCGTTGTTGTGTCTTGCCGCAGAAAACGAACCTGCTGACGTGCCAGAACCTCCAGAACTACCTTTACCTGTACAATCAGGTGAAGAAATGCAACCAGACATTACCATTATTCGTAAAGGTCAGGATACCATTCAGGAATATCGCCGTAACGGCAAGCTTTACATGGTAAAAATTATTCCGCAAGTGGGTCCACCTTATTACATGCTTGATACCAATGGCGATGGTGAAATGGATACCAAAAAAAACGATATGGATAAGAATACAAATATCAACAAATGGACCCTATTTGAATGGGACTGGCCATAAAATCAATAAACCTGTCGATATACTAGTTCCATATGATTGGCACAGTAAAAACTTAACTAAGCACAGCCTTACTTGCCAAAAAAACATCAAAAATTAACATTTTGTCTAGCCAAAATGTTATGCTGAGACACACCCTTAGTTTTTAACTGCGAAGCAATCCACGCGAGTGCCTTTTCGCCCTGCATTCCTCTTCTTTAAGAAGCTGCTGAATGCGTTCGATCAGTACATTTACCTGACGAACCAGCTGCATTCTTTGAGAAACCTTTATGCTCGATTATCAAGTCAAGTTCCAGACTGTCACTGTCGGTGGTACCGACTATGTAATCCGTTCCTTGTTGGATCTTCAACAATATGCAGATACCGACGGGGAAGCTGCTTTGACAGGTATTTCACCCGCCAGTTGGTCTTTATTTGGTCATTTGTGGCCATCTGCACGCATATTAGCTCTGTGTATGGATAGTTATGAGCTTACCGGAAAACGTATCCTGGAAATTGGAGCTGGACTTGCACTAGCCAGCCTGGTAATCCATCGTCGACAAGGTGATATGACTGTTAGCGACTGGCATCCGTTAAGTGAAATTTTCTTAAATGAAAATTTACTATTAAATAAAATGCTACCCATGCATTATCAAATTGGCAACTGGGAAACAAGTAATCCAGAGTTGGGCCAGTTTGATCTGATTATTGGTAGTGATATTCTCTACGAACGCCAACAAGCAAGTCAGCTCGCTCATTTTATCAATCAGCACACTACTGAAGCGGCTGAAATTATTATTGTCGACCCTGACAGGGGAAATCGGGTACGATTTTGTCGGGAAATGAATGAGTTAGGCTATGGATTTAACAGTAGACGTGCAGAGAGCTTCACTGAAAACGGCGATCCGTATAAAGGTTGTTTTCTAACATTTAGTCGATCACTGTTTCAAGTCGACTTATGAATAGTCGCGACAATAATTTATGGTTAAAATTCTGGCTAGATCAACGCACCGATTTTCACCAAAACAATGTTAATCAATTACTGATACGTTTTTGGCCCAGTTTCCATACTCAACCTGGCAGCCGGGTATTTATACCTCTGTGCGGTAAAAGCCTGGACATACTCTGGCTAGCAGAACAAGGGTATGAGGTGATAGGTGTTGAGTTAAGTCCGATAGCCGTAAAAGCCTTTTTCCGAGAAAACCATATGCAACCCAGTAAACGGCGTATGGGTAAATTTACCGTTTGGCAGCAGGGAAAAATTAGCATCCTGTGTGGGGATTATTTTGCTTTGTTACCAGAAAATTTAGGTGTAATCGATATAGTTTATGATCGGGCTGCATTAACAGCTCTACCAGAGGATATTCGTAAACACTATGTAAAACATTTACGTTTAATTGTACCTGACGCGGAACAGATTTTTTTGCTGACAGCCGAAGACGTTGAAGGAACTAAAGAATTTAGCTCCAATAATGAGGTAGACAGTGAAATTAGCAGTCTTTATGCAACTGAATATAATATTGAAGTTGCGCATACTGAATGCGTATCCGTCACTGACTCCGCAAATTCAGAACTAGTGGAACGGATAGAGTATAAAGTTTACCAACTGACTAGCCATAGATAAGTTTAATGGCTTACAGACAATCAACAAAAGGTTGTACCATCACCACTTCACCAACATCAATATGAGTTTGCTGAGCGTTTAAGACAATAAAGCAATTCGCACGCGACATTGATAATAAAATTCCCGATCCTTGATTACCCGTTTTAGTTACTATCAAACTACCATCTTCTGCTTGACTAAGGATGCCCCGCTGATATTCAGTGCGACCAGCTCTCTTTTTTAATGTTGACGTTGTTACGGCATTCAACATCAAAGGAGGGTGACTAATTTCACCCGCCAGACGCTTTAAAGCAGGTTGCACGAATTGGCTAAAATTAACCATCACGGCTACTGGATTACCGGGTAAACCAAAAAATAAAGCCTGCCGCAAATAGCCAAAGGTTAAAGGACGACCGGGCTTCATAGCAACTTTCCAGAAAGCAATGCTGCCTAGTTCAGCTAACACATCTCTAACATAATCTGCTTCGCCGACAGAGACACCTCCCGTGGCAATAACGACATCATAACCATCAGCCGCCGCCAGAAGAGTAGATCGTAATTGCGCAGGATCATCACGCACAACACCAAAATCTTTGATTTGACAATGTTGATGACTTAACATACCAAACAAGGTATATCGGTTACTATCGTAAATCTGTCCCGGCATTAGTGGTGTATCTATACTGCATAATTCGTCACCAGTAGAAAAAAATGCAACTTTCAAATAACGCTTAACGGCAACTTCACCGATACCAAGCGATGCAATCAACCCCAGATCGGCAGCTGTTATACGCCGCCCCCTGCTTAAGACTGTCTGTCCTATCTGAAGATCTTCACCGGCCAAGCGCACATTGTCACCTGATCGAGTTCGCCCATCAATGCGTATGTAATTTTCAGGTAATAATTGCACAGACTCTTGTGGAATGACTGTATCCAAACCATTTGGTACCAGCCCACCAGTCATAATGCGTACACATTCCCCACTTCCGCAAACCTCCTGGAACGGATGCCCAGCAAAACTACTACCCACTACGCGCAATTCCCGTGTAGTATTTATTGGGATATCCGTAGCTGTTAAAGCGTAGCCATCCATTGCAGAATTCATATGTGGTGGAACATTCGACGTTGCAACAATATCTTCCGCCAACACCCTATCCAAACAATTTAACAAATCCAAACGTTCAGTGGCATTTGCACCTAAAGGTGTAATAGTATCCAAAATACGTTGTCGAGCTTGATCCACTGGCAAGGCAGTGGGGTCATGATCATCTCCACAGGCGACCAAATTAAATTGCAGGGTTTGGGTCATTATGATTTATTTACAAAAAATATTAGATATATAAACTAAGTTTTAAGCCTTCTGCAACGCTCTACCGCGCATCAATCGATACGCAGCCGGAATAACCAGCATTGAGAGAAGCGGAGCAGTAATCATACCGCCAATCATTGGTGCGGCGATACGACTCATTACTTCACTGCCAGTACCACTACCCCATAAAATGGGTAGTAAACCCGCTATTATTACCGCTACCGTCATCGCTTTAGGTCTCACTCGCAATACGGCACCTTCACGAATGGCTGCCAATAAGCCAATTTCGGTATTTTCTCCACTGCTAAGACGTTTTTCCCAGGCCTGTTTTAAATAAAGAAGCATGATAACGCCAAATTCTGCCGAAATTCCTGCCAAAGCAATAAATCCGACACCTGATGCAGCAGACAAATTGAAATTTAACAAATACAAAAACCAGACTCCACCCGTCATGGCAAAGGGTAGAGTCAACATAATCAACAACGCCTCATCAAATCGAGAAAAAGTTTGATAGAGTAATACAAAAATAATTAATAAGGTAATAGGCACCACCACAGTTAATCGAGCATTGGCGCGTTCCATAAACTCAAACTGACCTGAATAACTTAGGGTAATACCGGGCTCCAGCTTTACATCCTGTTGTATAACTCGTTTCAAATCAGCGACAACTGACGCTAAATCTCGACTATGCGCGTCAATATACACCCAGGCACTTGGACGTGCATTTTCACTTTTTAACATAGGCGCACCATCACTAATATGCACATGTGCAACACTGCCTAAGGTGATCGGTATACCTGTTGCAGTCATGATAGGTAGTTCTTGCAACCGCTGTAGTGAATCACGCCACTCACGAGGATAGCGTAAACTAATTGGGTAACGGGCCAGACCTTCTATAGTTTCGCCTATGTTATCACCACCAATCAAACCAGCCACTACACTTTGTAATTCCGCAATAGTGAGTCCATAGCGTGCAGCGGCAGCACGATCAATATCAATATCGATATAACGCCCACCCGTCAATCGCTCTGCCAATGCCGAGGATACACCGAGTACTTGTTTAGCTGAATGCTCCACAAGTTGTGCAACTCTGTCTATATCGGCCAGCTTACTACCGGTAACTTTAATTCCTATCGGACTTTTAATACCGGTAGCCAACATATCTATACGATTGCGTATAGGTGGTATCCATATATTAGAAAGCCCAGGCACTTGCACGGCTTTATCCAGCGCTTCCACTAATTTTTCTGGAGTCATATCCTTTCGCCATTCCTGTCGCGGCTTAAACTGGATAGTGGTCTCAAACATCTCTAGCGGTGCTGGATCAGTTGCGGTCTCGGCTCGGCCAACCTTGCCAAAAACTCGAGCCACTTCGGGTACAGATTTAATCATACGATCTGTCTGTTGTAATAATTCTGTCGCTTTTTGTGCGGACAAACCAGGCAGAGCACTAGGCATATACAGCAAATCACCTTCATCCAGAGGTGGTAAAAACTCCCCACCCAATTGACTAAGTGGCCAACTAATCGTTAAAAAAATCAAAAAAGAAACACTGAGCGTGATTTTAGGCTGACTAATCACGCTATTTAAAATCGGCCAGTAACGCTTTACCAACCAGCGATTAAGGGGATTATCTGCTTCATTTGGAATTTTACCGCGTATCCAATATCCCATAAGGATGGGAATCAGGGTCACTGATAGTCCGGCAGAAGCCGCCATGGCATAAGTTTTGGTAAATGCCAGTGGGCTAAACAAGCGTCCTTCTTGAGCTTCTAAGGTAAAAATAGGCAAAAATGATAAGGTGATAATTAATAAGGAAAAAAACAAAGCAGGGCCAACTTCCACTGCTGCCTCAGTCATTACCTGCCAATGTGTTTCACCTTGTAGTTTTTCACCTACATGCTGATGCTGCCACAGTTCAATCTTTTTATGCGCATTTTCTATCATGACCACAGCGGCATCAACCATAGCACCTACGGCGATTGCAATACCACCCAATGACATAATATTGGCATTAATACCCTGGTAACGCATAACGGCAAAGGCGGTTAATACGCCGATCGGCAAGGCAATGATTGCAACAAAAGCAGAGCGTAAATGCCAGAGAAATAGGATGCATACCAGCGTAACAACCATAAACTCTTCAATTAATTTATCAGTTAAATTTTCAACTGCTCTATCAATGAGTTGACTGCGATCATAAGTTGTAACTATCTCCACCCCTTTGGGTAAACTAGCTTTCAGCGTTTCAAGTTTATGTTTTACGGCAGCAATGGTTTCTCTTGCGTTTTTACCGGTACGCAAAATAATTATCCCACCCACAGTTTCGCCTTCTCCATCCAATTCCACCACACCACGCCGCATTTCTGGACCTAGCTGTATACTGGCTATATCTGACAATAAAACGGGTACCCCATCAGCTAATTTTATAAAAATTGTTTTAAAATCATCTAAAGATTTTAAATACGCACTGGATCTCACCATCAACTCGGCTTCGCCCAATTCCAGTACGGAACCACCCACTTCGGCATTAGCCTGCGTAATGGCATCACTGACTTGTTGTTGACTAAGCCCATAATTCACCAATTTCAGCGGATCAAGCAGAACCTGATATTGTTTTACCATACCACCAACCGTAGCAACCTCGGCGACATTCGGTAAACTTTTTAACTCGTATTTTAAAAACCAATCTTGTATTGAACGTAGTTGCGATAAATCATGTTGACCACTTTTATCTATCAATGCATATTGAAAAATCCAGCCAACACCCGTGGCATCCGGTCCTAAACTGGTGCGTGCCGTAACAGGTAATCGGCTTTGTACCTGATTAAGATATTCCAAGACGCGAGATCGAGCCCAGTATAAATCGGTATTATCTTCAAAAAGCACATAGATAAAACTATCTCCAAAAAAGGAATAACCCCGTACAGTTTTTGCACCTGGCACAGACAACATAGTCGTTGCCAATGGATAGGTGACTTGGTTTTCAACCACTTGTGGAGCCTGCCCCGGATAGCTAGTACGAATAATCACTTGCACATCCGATAAATCTGGCAGCGCATCTATGGCCGTTGTTTTTACCGACCATATGCCCCAAACGCATAAACACAAGGTACTCAGTAGCACCAAAAAACGATTTGCAACAGACCAGCGAATTAATGAGGCAATCATTTTGCCTCCATAGGTATGGACTGTATGGGTAACTTCTGAGCTTCTATACCATTTAAACTGGCGGCAGAATCAATTAAAAACTGTCCACTGGCAACGATATTTTCACCTTCTTCCAAACCAGCAATCACCGCTGTTTTATCGCCCCATTCGTGACCGATAGTAATCTCACGCGGAAGATACCGTCCTGCTTGAACAGCAAGCATGACTAAGGTGCGTTTACCCGTCCGAATCAAGGCTTCAGTTGGAACAAATAACGCTGCACCACCACCATTACTGCTAAGTTTAATCTGCGCTGTTTGACCCGGCCTAAATTGTTGTTGTGGATTTTTAAGTTCAATACGTACCCTTACACTTCGACTACTTTCGTTTAACATGGGTAAAATGGCTGCAATCTTTCCAACTAACGACCTTTCTGGAAAACTGGTTAAGCGGATTTCAGCCGTATCTCTCACATGTAAAACATCCGCTTGAGCTTCCGGCACTGCTGCTTCTAACCAAACGCTAGATAACCCATTAATACGTGCAACTGTTTGTCCATTCGTAACACTCATACCATTACGTAGCTCTAAACTCTGTATCACACCACTAATAGGTGCCTTAATGGTATAGTTTAGTTGCACAACCCCACTGCGCTGCAACTGCTGAATAACAGACTCCGGCATTCCTAACAAAAGCAAGCGCTCATGTGCTGCGGTAAGTAAACTGGCATCGTTCATAGTCTGAACTGCCAAAAATTCATGTTGTGCAGCTACCCATTCGGGTTGCAAAATTTCTGCTAAGGGCTGTCCCGCTTGGACTATATCGCCACTAGCTAATGACCAAACACGTTTCACAATGCCATTACTGAGAGTCTGCACCACGGCAACGTCACGATCATTAAAAGCCAATAAACCCGATACTTCAATTTGTCGGCTTAGTGGCTGACGTTTTACTGTTACGAGACGCATGCCCATATTTTCGGCAAGTAACGGATCAATTTGCACACCTGCTGCAGCTTGTTCATCTGCATATTTAGGCATTAATTCCATATCCATAAATGGTGATTTTCCGGCATGCTCAAAATGCTGCTGTGGCATCATTGGATCATACCAGTACAACACGCGGCGTTGACTCTCATTAATCAGTTCAGTTGGTGCCAGCATCGTCTGATTTTCTTGTGAGAGCTGGTGCGTAGCAAACCACCAACCACTTCCAGTTCCAATCAGCAATAAAACTAAGGCAATGGTTAATTGAATAACAATAGATTTTGCGTTATACATTATTGCCCCTCTCCATAAACCAACGTTTCTTTGCTATAGGTATAATGCAATCGCGCCGCAAGCTGCTTGCGCTCACTTTCCGTCGTAATAGCTTTCAATTCAGTGTCAATAAGTTCCTGTCTAGCCGTAATAAGCGTCGCTAAATCACTACGATTACTCTGCCAAGCTGCTAGTGTTAATGCCACTTTTTCCTTTGCTAACGGAATTAATACCTCCTGACTACGTCGTTCTGCTTTACACAAGCGTTTATATTCTGCCAATCCTGATTCCAACATAGCATTATGCTCTTGTAGAGCAGCATTATGTTCTGCAGCTAAAGCATTACGCTCCGCTAATTTAGCGGCAATCTTTGGTTCTTGCCGGGAGTCTGCAAATAAGGGCAAATCCACACTTACTTGCATAGACACCATATCACCATAAGCTGGACCACGGCGTTGATAGGCAAGCTGTAGTGCCCAATCTGGAATTTTATCGGCTTTAGCTTCAGCGACTTCTGCGTCCAGAACCTTACCTTTTGGCATAAACAAATCTAGTTCCGGATGGCGGTGCAAACCATGCGATAAGTCTTCATAGCTAATTGGCCACTCTGGCACCTCACCCGACAAAGGTTGTTCTGCTGCACCACCAATCCAACGTTTAAGCTGAGCAATTGTTTGCTGCTTGGCACTTTCCAAATCATCTCGGCGTTCAGCAATTCTTGCTGCTTCCTGACGTGGAGCCAATAATTCACTAGGCATACCCGCTCCCCCAGCAAAACGCGCTTTAACTGATTGCGCGAGATGTTGATTTTCGATTTCTAATTCAGTCATTTTTTGCAATTGGCGTTCAATACCGGCACGATTAATCCAAGCGACTGAAGTCTCTTGTAATATTTGCAATCGTACCAATCGGGTTTGCGCCTCTGCCACAGCCAAACGACCTTCGGCAATCGCTATTCTTGCATCCAGCTTAGCCAGGTTAGGAAATGACTGCATAATCCCCACCCTTTGCATAGTCATAAAATCTCTAGACAGACTAAAACTTTCATTACCCTGAATGGGTAAATTGTCGACACCCAAAGCTAATTGTGGATCAGGAAGTTCGCCTGCTGGAATCGCTGCCTGTCTAGCCGACTCGATTTGTGCCTGATTGGCAACCAATACTGGTGCATTCTCCAATGCGAGTTTAAGGGCATCGGCAAAAGATAACTCTATTGCTGAAACATTAAGTGGCAAAATACCTAGTATGGTAATAAATAGGGATATAAATTTTAATGGTCTAGATGGAAATGGAATAAACATAATCTAAATCCTAATAAGCACTGAAAGCCGTTAATGCGTAGTTATGCGGACGAATAACAAATTTACGGCTAAAAATAATTCACAAACCGCATCAGTTATTACTCATCAACCAATGCAGATGGAAAAAATGGAACTAGATTAAATTGGGAGGTCGCCAAGTATTAAAAGGCTGAAATGATAAAACCAACTGATTAGCTAATAGCGGTATTTTATTAGTAGTTACCACCACCGTTAAAGGTTCAAGCTTGTTTAACACAGCATAATTTAAGCCCTGACAGGACTGTTCCGCTTTACAGATCTTACCTGTTTTAGTGACTTTAAGCGTATCTTGACAACAACTGTGTTCATCATCTACTTGGGTTTGACTAACTGAACCATCTGTTTTAGAGCACATATCTCCAAGCAAAGACTGGCTCACACCGCCCTGAATGGACAGCATAAAACACAACAAGACTGTGACTAATAATTTAAATGGTTGCATACCTTTAGTATAGAACTAGAGAATGCACGTTGCAAGAACTGCTTAGATTATGAGGATTTAGGCGGACATAGATTAGTAATAACTATCTATTCACGTAATGTATTCACAGCAACAGGTGAACGCATCAAAAAAATAACCAAAAAGATAGCCGGTAACCCTATGACTGCCGAATAGATAAAAAATGCGCTATAACCATAAGTGGCTGCCACATCGCCAGAAAAACTACCAATTAACTTGGCAGGCAAAGTCATTAAGGAACTAAATAACGCATATTGGGTGGCCGTATAGGCGGTATTAGTTAAACTTGATAAGTAGGCAATCAAACTGGCAGCAGCAATGCCACCACTCAAGTTATCGATACTGATGACTCCTGCCAACAAAGCAATGCTTGGCTGGCTTGACGCGAGTAAAGCAAACAACAGATTAGTTATTGCCGCCAGAATAGCACCAATCAGCAAAGGCTTCATGATCCCCAAGCGCACGATCATTATACCGCCCAACGAAGTACCGAAAATGGTCATAAAAAAACCAAACAATTTGCTAACATCTGCAATGTCTTTTTTACTAAAGCCCAAATCCAGGTAAAAAGGTATAGCCATTACCCCCATAGCTATATCACTTATCTTGTAAACAGCAATCAGCAATAAAATCCAAATTGCTGCACGGCCATTACGCTGAAAAAACTCTACAAAAGGACTAACAACAGCATCGGAAAACCACTTTAAAAAGTTAGAAAAAATAGGCACGGCTTTGTGAACACCTAATGCCGACTCTACCTTTTCCTCTATGGCTTTAGTACGTTGATCCGCAATATGTTCCGGCTCTGATATTATCAAGGTGGTTACAATACCAACCAACATAGCACTGGACATAACCTGATAAGCCACCTTCCAGCTACCGTACTCGGCTATATATAATACACCTGCACCAGCAATTAAAAGCGCCAATCGATAGCCAAACACATACATTGCCGCCATAGCCCCCTGATACTTGGGATTTACGGCTTCAATTCGATAAGCATCAATAGCAATATCTTGCGTTGCAGAACAAAAAGCCACACACACAGCCAATAAAGCAACTTGATGTAAATGCAGATGCATATCAACAGCACTTATACCAAAAAGCCCTGCAGCTATGCCAGCTTGAGCTAACAACATCCAGCTACGTCGCTTACCCAGCAGTTTGTGCAGCAAAGGTAATGACACGCGATCAACGATAGGAGCCCAAAACACTTTTATAGAATAAGCAATTCCTACCAGACTGAAATAACCAATGACAGATAAAGATATTTGCTCATCTGCCAGTCTGGCAGATAAAGTGGAAGAAATGAGCGAAAACGGCAACCCTGCCGAAAATCCGAGAAAAATCATGCCCAGCACTTTTGACTGGGCATAAACGGAGAAAGCGCTACGCCAACTGGCGTTATATTTTGACATGCGCTTTCTCTTGTTTGTTAAAGCTTGAATTATCAGATCAATTAGCCATTAATTAAATAATGAGTAAAAATACTAGCAGCATACCCAAGAGCAATCACTGGCGTCCATTTTAAGTGACTGAAAAATGTATACTTATGATTAGACTGACCCATCAATGCTACACCAGCAGCAGAACCCACTGAAAACAGTGATCCACCCACACCCGCAGTTAAAGTAACCAACAACCACTGATACAGATCCATATCCAAGTTCATATTTAATACTGCAAACATCACAGGAATGTTATCAACAATAGCAGAAATAATACCCACCAAGATGTTAGCTGTGGTAGCACCAAGACCATCGTACATGGCTCCCGATAATAATTCCAAGTAACCGATATAACCCAGCCCACCAACCGCGAAAACCACGCCAAAGAAGAACAATAATGTATCCCACTCTGCGCCTTTTACTTTCTCGAAAATATCAAAACGCTCGCCGTTTTCAGGATCAGGGAAAGTAACTTTTATGTAGTATCCGTAAAGCATTAACACAGACAAACCTAACATCATGCCCATGAATGGAGGTAAATGCAGGAATTGTTTAAAGCAGACCGCAAAAATAATGGTTAACAGAAATAATGCACACACCTGAATTGCGCCGGGTTTAAGTTGCACTGCAGCTTCATTGGTCGCCAAGGGTTGTCCTGCGGGAACAGCTTGCGCCATAAAAAAGGCAGGTACAACGAAATTGACGATGGATGGAATGAATAATTTGAAGAAATCAAAAAATTCAGCATAACCTGCTTGCCAAACCATTAAGGTGGTAATGTCTCCAAATGGACAAAATGCACCACCAGCATTAGCGGCAATCACCAGATTAACAAAACCAACCGAAACGAATTTTTCATTATCCGCACCTACTGCTAATACCACGGCACCTACCAAAAGGGCAGAAGTCAGATTATCCGCTACAGCCGATAAGAAAAAGGTGATAATGCCAGTGATCCAGAATAATTGTTTATAACCGAATTGTTTTCTAATCAACCAAGAACGCAATGCTTCAAATACATTACGATCAGCCATTGAATTGATATATGTCATCGCTACCAGCAAGAACAACATCAGTTCTGCATATTCTTTCAGATCATGCTCGAAAGCCTGATGCAATTCCTCAGATGGAACTCCCGCATCACTCGCTAAAACGGCAACATGAGCCCAAATAACAGCTGCGGCAAAAATGACTGGTTTTGACTTACGCAAATGCGTAAACTCTTCAGCCATTACAAATCCATATGCGACCAAGAAGATTAAAACGGTGTAAATTCCGCGTTCAGTACCTGTCAACCCCAGGTTCTTAAATTCTTCGGCCATGGCCATTTCCGGTATCAACAGCAAACCGGCTAATATTAACAGTAAGCGCAACAAGGCAACCCCCTTCCCATATGATTAAGTTTTAGTTGTTATCAAATCAGTATAAATCAGTGCAACATGTTATCATTAGATCATGTTTTTTGTCATTTAATCCCTACCGGTATCTTAAAACTATCACTAAATTTTATAGTTGCTTATAGACAGCAAAATTCAAATGTATCAATACACAAACGACGATCAAACACTTATTGAACAGCGAGTTCTCCAATTCAGAGGCCAGACCCAACGCTTCCTAAACGGAGAACTTGGCCCTGATGAATTTAGAGCCTTACGCTTAATGAATGGCCTTTACGTGCAAACCCATGCACCGATGTTGCGTGTAGCTGTACCCTACGGGTTACTGTCTTCTCGGCAATTACGTATGCTGGCAAAAGTGGCCCGTAAATACGACAAAGGCTATTGCCATTTTACAACCCGGCAAAATGTCCAATATAACTGGCCCGCATTGGAAACAGTACCTGATTTGCTTGCAGAGCTTTCTACAGTGCAAATGCATGCTATTCAAACCAGTGGTAATTGCCTGCGCAATACTACCTCAGACCATCTGGCGGGTGTCTGCACAGATGAAATCGAAGATCCACGTCCCTACTGCGAAATTATCCGTCAGTGGACTACTTTACATCCTGAGTTTGCTTACTTACCGCGAAAATTCAAAATTGCAGTCAGCGGATCTGAACACGACCGCGCTGCTGTGCAATTACATGATATTGGTGTCTATCTGGTTAAAAATGCAGAGGGAGAAACAGGTTTCCGCGTTCTGGCAGGGGGCGGTCTGGGCAGAACACCGATTATCGGGCAAACCATTAGACCGTTTCTGGAAAAAAAATATTTACTCTCTTATCTCGAAGCCATACTGCGCGTATACAACCAGCTAGGCAGACGTGATAATAAATATAAAGCTCGCATTAAAATTTTAGTTAAAGAAACCGGACTGGAAAAATTTACCGCCCTGGTTGAGAATGAATGGTTACACATTAAAAATGACCAACTGGTTAGCGATGAACGTATTGCTGCTATGCAGGCACAGTTTTTACCTCCTGCTTACGATACAAAAGCAGCAGTAAATACTACGCACACAGATATTGCCGCAACCAATACCGACTTTTCCAAATGGCTTAAATTTAATACAGTACAGCATAAAATACCTGGTTATCGAATAGTTTTTCTGTCGTTAAAAGCACCTGATTCACCACCAGGCGACATCACTGCCGATCAACTTGATGCTGTAGCTGAACTGGCAGATTTGTACAGCTTTGGCGAAATCAGAAGCACTCATAGACAAAATCTGGTTTTAGCAGATATAAAACAAGCGGATCTATTTACCCTATGGCAAAAACTGACTGCTTTGCAACTGGCAACACCTAACATTGGCACAGCCACCGATATGATCTGCTGCCCAGGCTTGGATTTTTGTTCTTTAGCCAATGCCGGCTCGATTGGCGTCGCAAAAGAAATTAATGAAGCACTGGATGATCTTGATTATCTGCACGATATTGGCGATATTAAAATTAATATGTCCGGCTGCATGAATGGCTGCGCTCATCAAAGTGTCGGGCATATTGGTATTTTGGGTGTCGACAAAAAAGGCGAAGAATGGTATCAACTCACTTTGGGTGGATCCTCTGAAAATGAGGCTGCAATTGGCGAACGCCTCGGACCTTCAGTCCCTAAAAGTCAGATCACACAAACTGTCGTTGATATTCTTGATGTCTATGTACAAAAACGCCTGGAAGACGAAGCTTTTCTACAAACCGTAAAACGGATTGGACTAGAACCTTTTAAAGACAAAATTTATGCAAATCATTAAAGATAAACAAATCGTCCCTAACGACTGGATTTATGTTGATAATGAAACCGAAATCGGTGATCAAGGCAACATCACTGTTTCCCTTGATCGCTGGAAAAATCATCATCAGCAATGTTTAAATCATTCTGGAAAAAGAGGGGTGCGCCTAACTTCAACTGATAATGTTAACGATTTATCCGATACCTTAAACAGTCTTGATCTGATTGAACTAGATTTTCCTGGCTTTGGTGACGGTCGTATATTTTCGCAAGCCCGCTTGTTACGCACGCGATTGGGATATCAGGGTGAAATTCGGGCAACAGGTCATTTTCTGGCAGATCAAGTATTTTATTTGATGCGCGTTGGTGTCAATGCATTTCAATTAGAAAACGAACAACAACTTCCTTTAGCGCTATCCTGCATGAATGATTTTTCTGTCACTTATCAGCCTTGATAGACAGCTATACAATTATTAGTTGGCTTTGTATCCGCCTGTTTACTGAAAGTAAGCAGGCCAGCTCAACCTTCGACAAAACAGCATTTTCAAAAATTCCGCCATCAGCTGGAAATCAGCGCTTAATTTAACCGTAAGATCAAATTAGTAACCATGCAATTGCTTGCAATGAGTGACTACTTTTCAACCTAATTCTATAGTCTAGCTATATAGCCCATGGTTTAATCTTCTGATAGACAGAACACAATTTTCATATAATTGTACCTTTGTACGCTATCAAAACCGTTAGAAACCGTATAACATTTCTGCATAGCTGTATTTAGTCAAAAAATATTGGCTATTTAGAATAATGCAACTTAATTATCACTTGCTGAATATACCTGAATTTTATTAGGAAAATGATGACAATTAACCTCACAATTCCAACATCTTCAGTGAGTCAGGCCCTTAGTGCCTATCAAACAAATAATAATATTGCTGCTCTAAGCATTGCTGATAGTTCAGTGCAGATTGCTGCCAATATTGATGCTCTGAACATTATGGCCTTGGCTGGCAAGATTGTCGGTATCACGCAAACTGGCAGCATTACCCCTTTGACCATTAGCGCTCCGCAATTAGTTAATGACATTGCAGTACTGAATGCCATTACCAATATCTATACGCTGACAATTTCGGATACAGCGTCAAGCGTTTTATTCAATATATCTACTTTAGAGAGCAATTTGGCAAATATTGCCTCTATTGAATTAGTCAATACCAGCACACCAACTTTAACCATTTCTTCAAGTCAATTACAGCTTTATCTTTCTGTATTTTCAAAAATTACAAGTAATTATACGATTACGCTAACAGATACCAACGCACCAACTTTGGCAGCACTGGTCTACAGCGATTACAACACCGATTTAACTGTTCTGAATAAAATCAGCAGCGCCTACAGTCTGACCGTCAGCGCTGTCAGTGCCACTAACATAGCCAGTGTACTCGGCAACAGTCATGTCAGCAGTATTACCGTATCGGATAGTGCCGCTAATCTTGCAGCCAATCTGGCCAGCAATACCCCCACGCTGTCAACAAGCATCACCAAAATTACCGCGATCACCGTCTCAGACAGTGCAACGCTAACGCTCACCTTAACAGCAGCGCAACTGACAAGCTATAAAAACGTACTCAATCTCATCAGTACGAATGGCGGTACGCTCAATCTGACCGTCACTGGCGTCACTCTAGCGAATCTGCCGAGCGTGTTCGCCACCACGGGCGTCAGCCACATAGCCATACTGGACACGGCAGCCAATGTCTTCAGCAGCAGTAACTTATCCAGCTTGCTGAATGATGTAACGAAAATCAGCGCCATCACCCTGAGCGACACCGTAACACCCACGCTGACGTTAACGGCAACCACGCAATCGATTCTGACTACTGACGCCGCAGTGCTGGCCTTGATCAACAGCAGTTTCAAGGTAGCTGGTGTTGCTGCCGGCAGTGTGGCTAACCTGTTAAGTACCTATAGCCATATCGCCTCCGTAACGGTCACCGATAGTCTGGCCAATGTCATCAGCAATGAAAATGCCTTGCTAACCAGCCAAACGACCGGCATTACACTTTCGCCGTTGCCCACCACGGCGGCAGCACTGGTCTACAGCGATTACAACACCGATTTAACTGTTCTGAATAAAATCAGCAGCGCCTACAGTCTGACCGTCAGCGCTGTCAGTGCCACTAACATAGCCAGTGTACTCGGCAACAGTCATGTCAGCAGTATTACCGTATCGGATAGTGCCGCTAATCTTGCAGCCAATCTGGCCAGCAATACCCCCACGCTGTCAACAAGCATCACCAAAATTACCGCGATCACCGTCTCAGACAGTGCAACGCTAACGCTCACCTTAACAGCAGCGCAACTGACAAGCTATAAAAACGTACTCAATCTCATCAGTACGAATGGCGGTACGCTCAATCTGACCGTCACCGGCGTCACTTTAGCGAATCTGCCGAGCGTGTTCGCCACCACGGGCGTCAGCCACATAGCCATACTGGACACGGCAGCCAATGTCTTCAGCAGCAGTAACTTATCCAGCTTGCTGAATGATGTAACGAAAATCAGCGCCATCACCCTGAGCGACACCGTAACACCCACGCTGACGTTAACGGCAACCACGCAATCGATTCTGACTACTGACGCCGCAGTGCTGGCCTTGATCAACAGCAGTTTCAAGGTAGCTGGTGTTGCTGCCGGCAGTGTGGCTAACCTGTTAAGTACCTATAGCCATATCGCCTCCGTAACGGTCACCGATAGTCTGGCCAATGTCATCAGCAATGAAAATGCCTTGCTAACCAGCCAAACGACCGGCATTACACTTTCGCCGTTGCCCACCACGGCGGCAGCACTGGTCTACAGCGATTACAACACCGATTTAACTGTTCTGAATAAAATCAGCAGCGCCTACAGTCTGACCGTCAGCGCTGTCAGTGCCACTAACATAGCCAGTGTACTCGGCAACAGTCATGTCAGCAGTATTACCGTATCGGATAGTGCCGCTAATCTTGCAGCCAATCTGGCCAGCAATACCCCCACGCTGTCAACAAGCATCACCAAAATTACCGCGATCACCGTCTCAGACAGTGCAACGCTAACGCTCACCTTAACAGCAGCGCAACTGACAAGCTATAAAAACGTACTCAATCTCATCAGTACGAATGGCGGTACGCTCAATCTGACCGTCACTGGCGTCACTCTAGCGAATCTGCCGAGCGTGTTCGCCACCACGGGCGTCAGCCACATAGCCATACTGGACACGGCAGCCAATGTCTTCAGCAGCAGTAACTTATCCAGCTTGCTGAATGATGTAACGAAAATCAGCGCCATCACCCTGAGCGACACCGTAACACCCACGCTGACGTTAACGGCAACCACGCAATCGATTCTGACTACTGACGCCGCAGTGCTGGCCTTGATCAACAGCAGTTTCAAGGTAGCTGGTGTTGCTGCCGGCAGTGTGGCTAACCTGTTAAGTACCTATAGCCATATCGCCTCCGTAACGGTCACCGATAGTCTGGCCAATGTCATCAGCAATGAAAATGCCTTGCTAACCAGCCAAACGACCGGCATTACACTTTCGCCGTTGCCCACCACGGCGGCAGCACTGGTCTACAGCGATTACAACACCGATTTAACTGTTCTGAATAAAATCAGCAGCGCCTACAGTCTGACCGTCAGCGCTGTCAGTGCCACTAACATAGCCAGTGTACTCGGCAACAGTCATGTCAGCAGTATTACCGTATCGGATAGTGCCGCTAATCTTGCAGCCAATCTGGCCAGCAATACCCCCACGCTGTCAACAAGCATCACCAAAATTACCGCGATCACCGTCTCAGACAGTGCAACGCTAACGCTCACCTTAACAGCAGCGCAACTGACAAGCTATAAAAACGTACTCAATCTCATCAGTACGAATGGCGGTACGCTCAATCTGACCGTCACTGGCGTCACTCTAGCGAATCTGCCGAGCGTGTTCGCCACCACGGGCGTCAGCCACATAGCCATACTGGACACGGCAGCCAATGTCTTCAGCAGCAGTAACTTATCCAGCTTGCTGAATGATGTAACGAAAATCAGCGCCATCACCCTGAGCGACACCGTAACACCCACGCTGACGTTAACGGCAACCACGCAATCGATTCTGACTACTGACGCCGCAGTGCTGGCCTTGATCAACAGCAGTTTCAAGGTAGCTGGTGTTGCTGCCGGCAGTGTGGCTAACCTGTTAAGTACCTATAGCCATATCGCCTCCGTAACGGTCACCGATAGTCTGGCCAATGTCATCAGCAATGAAAATGCCTTGCTAACCAGCCAAACGACCGGCATTACACTTTCGCCGTTGCCCACCACGGCGGCAGCACTGGTCTACAGCGATTACAACACCGATTTAACTGTTCTGAATAAAATCAGCAGCGCCTACAGTCTGACCGTCAGCGCTGTCAGTGCCACTAACATAGCCAGTGTACTCGGCAACAGTCATGTCAGCAGTATTACCGTATCGGATAGTGCCGCTAATCTTGCAGCCAATCTGGCCAGCAATACCCCCACGCTGTCAACAAGCATCACCAAAATTACCGCGATCACCGTCTCAGACAGTGCAACGCTAACGCTCACCTTAACAGCAGCGCAACTGACAAGCTATAAAAACGTACTCAATCTCATCAGTACGAATGGCGGTACGCTCGATCTGACCGTCACCGGCGTCACTTTAGCGAATCTGCCGAGCGTGTTCGCCACCACGGGCGTCAGCCACATAGCCATACTGGACACGGCAGCCAATGTCTTCAGCAGCAGTAACTTATCCAGCTTGCTGAATGATGTAACGAAAATCAGCGCCATCACCCTGAGCGACACCGTAACACCCACGCTGACGTTAACGGCAACCACGCAATCGATTCTGACTACTGACGCCGCAGTGCTGGCCTTGATCAACAGCAGTTTCAAGGTAGCTGGTGTTGCTGCCGGCAGTGTGGCTAACCTGTTAAGTACCTATAGCCATATCGCCTCCGTAACGGTCACCGATAGTCTGGCCAATGTCATCAGCAATGAAAATGCCTTGCTAACCAGCCAAACGACCGGCATTACACTTTCGCCGTTGCCCACCACGGCGGCAGCACTGGTCTACAGCGATTACAACACCGATTTAACTGTTCTGAATAAAATCAGCAGCGCCTACAGTCTGACCGTCAGCGCTGTCAGTGCCACTAACATAGCCAGTGTACTCGGCAACAGTCATGTCAGCAGTATTACCGTATCGGATAGTGCCGCTAATCTTGCAGCCAATCTGGCCAGCAATACCCCCACGCTGTCAACAAGCATCACCAAAATTACCGCGATCACCGTCTCAGACAGTGCAACGCTAACGCTCACCTTAACAGCAGCGCAACTGACAAGCTATAAAAACGTACTCAATCTCATCAGTACGAATGGCGGTACGCTCAATCTGACCGTCACTGGCGTCACTCTAGCGAATCTGCCGAGCGTGTTCGCCACCACGGGCGTCAGCCACATAGCCATACTGGACACGGCAGCCAATGTCTTCAGCAGCAGTAACTTATCCAGCTTGCTGAATGATGTAACGAAAATCAGCGCCATCACCCTGAGCGACACCGTAACACCCACGCTGACGTTAACGGCAACCACGCAATCGATTCTGACTACTGACGCCGCAGTGCTGGCCTTGATCAACAGCAGTTTCAAGGTAGCTGGTGTTGCTGCCGGCAGTGTGGCTAACCTGTTAAGTACCTATAGCCATATCGCCTCCGTAACGGTCACCGATAGTCTGGCCAATGTCATCAGCAATGAAAATGCCTTGCTAACCAGCCAAACGACCGGCATTACACTTTCGCCGTTGCCCACCACGGCGGCAGCACTGGTCTACAGCGATTACAACACCGATTTAACTGTTCTGAATAAAATCAGCAGCGCCTACAGTCTGACCGTCAGCGCTGTCAGTGCCACTAACATAGCCAGTGTACTCGGCAACAGTCATGTCAGCAGTATTACCGTATCGGATAGTGCCGCTAATCTTGCAGCCAATCTGGCCAGCAATACCCCCACGCTGTCAACAAGCATCACCAAAATTACCGCGATCACCGTCTCAGACAGTGCAACGCTAACGCTCACCTTAACAGCAGCGCAACTGACAAGCTATAAAAACGTACTCAATCTCATCAGTACGAATGGCGGTACGCTCGATCTGACCGTCACCGGCGTCACTTTAGCGAATCTGCCGAGCGTGTTCGCCACCACGGGCGTCAGCCACATAGCCATACTGGACACGGCAGCCAATGTCTTCAGCAGCAGTAACTTATCCAGCTTGCTGAATGATGTAACGAAAATCAGCGCCATCACCCTGAGCGACACCGTAACACCCACGCTGACGTTAACGGCAACCACGCAATCGATTCTGACTACTGACGCCGCAGTGCTGGCCTTGATCAACAGCAGTTTCAAGGTAGCTGGTGTTGCTGCCGGCAGCGTGGCTAACCTGTTAAGTACCTATAGCCATATCGCCTCCGTAACGGTCACCGATAGTCTGGCCAATGTCATCAGCAATGAAAATGCCTTGCTAACCAGCCAAACGACCGGCATTACACTTTCGCCGTTGCCCACCACGGCGGCAGCACTGGTCTACAGCGATTACAACACCGATTTAACTGTTCTGAATAAAATCAGCAGCGCCTACAGTCTGACCGTCAGCGCTGTCAGTGCCACTAACATAGCCAGTGTACTCGGCAACAGTCATGTCAGCAGTATTACCGTATCGGATAGTGCCGCTAATCTTGCAGCCAATCTGGCCAGCAATACCCCCACGCTGTCAACAAGCATCACCAAAATTACCGCGATCACCGTCTCAGACAGTGCAACGCTAACGCTCACCTTAACAGCAGCGCAACTGACAAGCTATAAAAACGTACTCAATCTCATCAGTACGAATGGCGGTACGCTCAATCTGACCGTCACTGGCGTCACTCTAGCGAATCTGCCGAGCGTGTTCGCCACCACGGGCGTCAGCCACATAGCCATACTGGACACGGCAGCCAATGTCTTCAGCAGCAGTAACTTATCCAGCTTGCTGAATGATGTAACGAAAATCAGCGCCATCACCCTGAGCGACACCGTAACACCCACGCTGACGTTAACGGCAACCACGCAATCGATTCTGACTACTGACGCCGCAGTGCTGGCCTTGATCAACAGCAGTTTCAAGGTAGCTGGTGTTGCTGCCGGCAGTGTGGCTAACCTGTTAAGTACCTATAGCCATATCGCCTCCGTAACGGTCACCGATAGTCTGGCCAATGTCATCAGCAATGAAAATGCCTTGCTAACCAGCCAAACGACCGGCATTACACTTTCGCCGTTGCCCACCACGGCGGCAGCACTGGTCTACAGCGATTACAACACCGATTTAACTGTTCTGAATAAAATCAGCAGCGCCTACAGTCTGACCGTCAGCGCTGTCAGTGCCACTAACATAGCCAGTGTACTCGGCAACAGTCATGTCAGCAGTATTACCGTATCGGATAGTGCCGCTAATCTTGCAGCCAATCTGGCCAGCAATACCCCCACGCTGTCAACAAGCATCACCAAAATTACCGCGATCACCGTCTCAGACAGTGCAACGCTAACGCTCACCTTAACAGCAGCGCAACTGACAAGCTATAAAAACGTACTCAATCTCATCAGTACGAATGGCGGTACGCTCAATCTGACCGTCACTGGCGTCACTCTAGCGAATCTGCCGAGCGTGTTCGCCACCACGGGCGTCAGCCACATAGCCATACTGGACACGGCAGCCAATGTCTTCAGCAGCAGTAACTTATCCAGCTTGCTGAATGATGTAACGAAAATCAGCGCCATCACCCTGAGCGACACCGTAACACCCACGCTGACGTTAACGGCAACCACGCAATCGATTCTGACTACTGACGCCGCAGTGCTGGCCTTGATCAACAGCAGTTTCAAGGTAGCTGGTGTTGCTGCCGGCAGTGTGGCTAACCTGTTAAGTACCTATAGCCATATCGCCTCCGTAACGGTCACCGATAGTCTGGCCAATGTCATCAGCAATGAAAATGCCTTGCTAACCAGCCAAACGACCGGCATTACACTTTCGCCGTTGCCCACCACGGCGGCAGCACTGGTCTACAGCGATTACAACACCGATTTAACTGTTCTGAATAAAATCAGCAGCGCCTACAGTCTGACCGTCAGCGCTGTCAGTGCCACTAACATAGCCAGTGTACTCGGCAACAGTCATGTCAGCAGTATTACCGTATCGGATAGTGCCGCTAATCTTGCAGCCAATCTGGCCAGCAATACCCCCACGCTGTCAACAAGCATCACCAAAATTACCGCGATCACCGTCTCAGACAGTGCAACGCTAACGCTCACCTTAACAGCAGCGCAACTGACAAGCTATAAAAACGTACTCAATCTCATCAGTACGAATGGCGGTACGCTCAATCTGACCGTCACTGGCGTCACTCTAGCGAATCTGCCGAGCGTGTTCGCCACCACGGGCGTCAGCCACATAGCCATACTGGACACGGCAGCCAATGTCTTCAGCAGCAGTAACTTATCCAGCTTGCTGAATGATGTAACGAAAATCAGCGCCATCACCCTGAGCGACACCGTAACACCCACGCTGACGTTAACGGCAACCACGCAATCGATTCTGACTACTGACGCCGCAGTGCTGGCCTTGATCAACAGCAGTTTCAAGGTAGCTGGTGTTGCTGCCGGCAGTGTGGCTAACCTGTTAAGTACCTATAGCCATATCGCCTCCGTAACGGTCACCGATAGTCTGGCCAATGTCATCAGCAATGAAAATGCCTTGCTAACCAGCCAAACGACCGGCATTACACTTTCGCCGTTGCCCACCACGGCGGCAGCACTGGTCTACAGCGATTACAACACCGATTTAACTGTTCTGAATAAAATCAGCAGCGCCTACAGTCTGACCGTCAGCGCTGTCAGTGCCACTAACATAGCCAGTGTACTCGGCAACAGTCATGTCAGCAGTATTACCGTATCGGATAGTGCCGCTAATCTTGCAGCCAATCTGGCCAGCAATACCCCCACGCTGTCAACAAGCATCACCAAAATTACCGCGATCACCGTCTCAGACAGTGCAACGCTAACGCTCACCTTAACAGCAGCGCAACTGACAAGCTATAAAAACGTACTCAATCTCATCAGTACGAATGGCGGCACGCTCGATCTGACCGTCACTGGCGTCACTTTAGCGAATCTGCCGAGCGTGTTCGCCACCACGGGCGTCAGCCACATAGCCATACTGGACACGGCAGCCAATGTCTTCAGCAGCAGTAACTTATCCAGCTTGCTGAATGATGTGACGAAAATCAGCGCCATCACCCTGAGCGACACCGTAACACCCACGCTGACGTTAACGGCAACCACGCAATCGATTCTGACTACTGACGCCGCAGTGCTGGCCTTGATCAACAGCAGTTTCAAGGTGGCTGGTGTTGCTGCCGGCAGTGTGGCTAACCTGTTAAGTACCTATAGCCATATCGCCTCCGTAACGGTCACCGACCTGGCGGCCAATGTCCAAGCGGATTTAATAGCCACGCCCTCCAATCTTGAAAGCAATGTCACCAAAATTACCAGCATTATCCTGACTGACAACGGTACACCCACTATTACATTGGCTGCGCAAACGCAGGATACCAATGTACTGGCTTTGATCAACAGTGCCTTTAAATTAAGTGGCGTTACCGTCAGTAATATCAGCACCGTACTAGGCAATAGCCATTTGACGGGATTTAGTGTCAGCGACTCGTTGTCCAATGTACTGGGTGGCATGAGCACTCTGGTGAGTGATAACAGCAAACTGGGCAGCATCAGCTTAACTGATAGCGGCACAGTGACCATCAATTTAAGCTGGTCAACCTATAACACTGATAGTGCCGTGCTCAGCAAGATCAATACACCTTACAGCCTTACGCTGGCGAGCGTTCCTGCAGCCAGTGTGACGACCGCGCTGAGCAATAGCCATGTCAATAGTATTGCGATAGCTGATACCGCAGGCAATGTGGCGAGCAACATCACCACTCTGGTGGCGGATAAAAATACTATTAAAGCGATAGCCATTACTGATACGGCTGCCAATATTATCAGCCAATTTAGCGTTCTGAAAAATAACGTTGCCAATCTCACTGGCTTAAACATTACCATCAGTGACAATAATAACCCGTTAAACTTAACCGTTACTCAAATCAGTAATAGCAATTCACTTCTGCAAAGTATTAATAATAGCTATACATTGACTGTATCTGACTTAGCTAGCAATATTTTTAATAACTTAAATGCTCTATCGTCTTTTAGCTCACAAATCAGTTCAATACATTTTACGGATACCACAGAACCCACATTTACCTTAACACCCTCAACACAATCTCAGATAACAAGTTTTGCCAATGTATTCGGATTAATTAACAGCAATTTTATGGTTGCGGGGGTAACCATCGGGAATGTCGAGACACTCCTCAGTAGTTATAGTCATGTAACCGCTGTTGCTATTGCGGATTCAGCGGCATCTATCTCAACGAATTTTGATGGCTTACAGGCTTTGGCTACCGATAGAGTACTTAATGCCATTACTATATTGGATTCAGCACCACTTACACTCTCTATCGCGCAAATTTTAAACGATAGTAATGCTCTTGCTAAAATTTCAAATGCTTTTAGCGTTGCTGTCACCGACAATAGCACCAATATTTCCGCTAACCTGGATGCCTTGGAAAGTCTTTATAAAAAGAACGAACTGTCTAGTATCACCGATACTACTTCCAGCACTCCTATAAGTGTGTCTCTCGCTCAAATCACTACTGATAAAGATGTACTTGCCAAATTAACAAACTATACGCTTGCTGTTACAGATACTTCAACAACCCTTGCCAACCTGTTAAGTGACTTTACAAACTATCTTGAACCCAACGCCAACCATATCAATAACATTACCCTACCCAGTAATGTTGCGTTAACACTCACCAGTCAACAATATGCTAGCAATATAGACGCTCTGGCCGAGATTAGTACTCCTTATACATTAAACATTTCTAATTCAAATAATGCGCTAGCCCCTTTAAAAATATCGCCTTTCATCGTACGCGCACCCTTTGGCAGCAGTGATACAGTAACCTTGACAGTAAATGTCTCCATCAACGGCGCTGCTGCTATAGCTGTTGGAACGTTAACCACCAATGGCAATACGCCTGTTGAGTTTTCACCCAGTCTAAATACTCAACCTGGTGATCAATGGACTATTTCCGTTACTGCCAGTAACGCAAACGGCTCTCTGGGAGCAGGGCAAATTGAGATTGCGCCTGGTTTTATGGGTAGTACGGTCAGTAGTAGCTTTGGTACAGGTATCAGTGTTCAGTTTGTCAGCTTAAGTGCTGATGGCACAATCACCGGACTACCCAGCACGTATTCCGCAACGGATAACCATTATTATGTTCTACAGGGTGACAGCACTGGCTTTACGCCCAATTTAAGCACTATTACTGCCGCATTTAATAGTACATCTGATCCAACATATTACAACTCACTGTTGCAATATCTGAAGGCTGGCCGCTTGATTATCGATACGCTGGATGGAGCCAGTGCTCCAGCTGGAAATTTTCTGGCAACACCCGCTGCACACATTACTGTTGGCAGTACTACTTATAGCGTTCCGGTGATCAACGAAAACTTTGATGCACAACAAGGTGCCATATTGGTGAATACCGATAGTAGCACCAATCAAGGTGTAGAAATGTATGTAACGCCGACATCAACAAATGCAACCGGAGGTGTTTACACAAGTCTTCTGCAAAGCATCGCTACGACAGAACAGTTTTACGGATTTAATGCGCCAACTGGCTTGACAGCTGGTAGCTATAACTTGTATTTTTACGATCCCATCACTGGTAGTAATTTTACAAATTTACAAGTTGCTGTTAGCTCTGTGAGCGGCGGTGCGCCCTCTCAATGGACAACGGTTAATTCAATATTCGATCCTAACACCAATCAGGTAACCAATCCTATTTCTCTACAAGTCGACACTGTCAGTAATCTGGAAGCTTATGCAAAAACTCACACTAACAGCAATACTTGGTACATTATTTCAGACACCACTCAAAATATACAAAATGCAGGTAGCGGTTTAAGCATTTTGATGAATGGCAGCCAACATCTTATTGGCGCTTATCCAACAGATGGTTTTGTGAATAATAGCAATGCGCAACCTACTGCATTGGCCGTAACAGTTGGTAGCAGTGTAAGCTATGTACGGGTACTACAGGATACTGGCACAAACCAGCAGGCTTACAGTGTTTTAGCACTGCAAACTAAAGACAGTAGTGGAAATCCACTGCCGGCAACCAGTAATACAACCACTTATACTGTACAGTTTTATCTGGGCGGCGTAATAATAGGAACTACCCCATTTATCATTGACGGCATACATACTGCACAAGCTATACAACTTCCAGATGGCCTAAACCTAACTAGTGGTACATTGACGGCTAAACTCAGCTTGAATGGTGGATTAGCCACTGCAATTGGACTGGGATTAGTACCCGCAGGTGGCGGCAACCCCAGTTTTACATCGGCTATCACCCTCTGGGCAGGCTCAGCAAATCAATTACCAGCAACAGTGTCGGCCATAAATAGTAGCACCTTGTACATTATTCTAGACACGGCACAGAATATTGCCGCGCTGACAAATTCGGCAGTGGAAACCAGTGTATTGAAAACCTTATCAGCAAATGGGCAACTGGCATTTGATTTATCCCGCAGTGGCGACAATCAATTGAGCTATATGCAACACCAATTGATAGAGCAATCGAATGTTAATATTGCTAATGTCACAGG
The DNA here is from genome assembly GCF_039904985.1 of Methylomonas sp. AM2-LC. NCBI lineage: Bacteria > Pseudomonadati > Pseudomonadota > Gammaproteobacteria > Methylococcales > Methylococcaceae > Methylomonas > Methylomonas sp. AM2-LC. The sequence continues at coordinate 342,075 of NZ_CP157005.1, read as the reverse complement.
ATACACTCTGGCTGATAGCCTATTTGCTTTGCAAAAACTACCCTCAGCAGAAACGGGTGTAACTATAGCCATTCATGACAGCATAGCCGGAATCAGCCAGCTATATGCACAAGCCGCGGCTATTTATAACTCTACAGCCGTCCAAAACCTTGTGTCTACGCCTGTCGCTACCGCTTTAACTAACGGACAAATATGGCTGACAGATACTCTGGCTAATCTGACCAACAGTCAGAGCATGCAAAGTCTAACAAGTATCAACGTACAAGGCATAGTCGTTGCAGATTCTATAGCCGATTATCAATCGCAATTTTCTACTGTTAAAACAAACCTTAATACCTTAGCAACCCATTTTCATACTACTTTGAGTTATGAAGTACAAGACAGTGTTGCTAATCTACAAGCGGCCCTGACAAATGCCAGTGCGCAAACTCAAACCAATTTGCAACTCACATCAGTTCAAATAGATGTAGTTGACAATGTGTTTAACCTACAAACCGCTTTTAACGCTGGCAGCTTTGCCAGTCTGTCTACAGCTTTGGCTGGCTATGGTGATTCTAATCAAACTATTGCCATTACTGCCAAAGATACAGTTGCAAATTTAAATGCATTGCTAAATCATTACACTAACAATGGCTTGTATTCACATATACATGATGTCACTGTCATTGATAGCGCAAACAATATAAATACAGCTTTAGCTAATCAAAATTACAATAATATTAATCCGTTACAGATAGCCAATAACATCGCCATTCAGGATAGCTACCAAAATGTAATGAACGAAACGTTGGGGAATTTAACTCTGCTTGATAATGTCTCCACCTTAATTCTTACTTCGGGTGCCAACAACGGCGACTTGCCGATACAGATTCTATCTCAACCACAAACTAATGGTAATACCGCAATCAATTTACCAGACCTGATTCTGCCTTTCATGAGCGGCACATTAACAGCTACTGAGGCCATAGACAGTGCAGGCACTGGCACGCTTGTTACTATTTCTGACACGAATAATCATACGGTTATCATCGATTTTGAAAATTATCTGGATAATTCATCCGCCAAAAATGCTTTTACCCAAGGCGGCTGGTACCAAATCGGTAATAACAACGCAGGCATAAATCCGACGGTAAGTTCGGTTAGCTATGATGCCAGCACAGGCATACTGACTCTTCACGGCACCGACCTTAGCACTAACACGAACGATTACCAGACCAACGACCTCACCTTAACCGGAAAAGGCGGGGGGCACTATACGTTAACCAATAGTAATGTGATCGGCAATCCAAATAGTAGCAGTGTTAACATTCAATTATCTGCCAACGATGAACTAGCAGTAAACGCTTTGTTTAACCAAAATGGAACGACGGCAAACGACAGCACTAATACAGTCTATCAGTTATCTGCAAGCAATGGCTGGGATACGTGGACTTACAACGCAGATACCATTACCGCGAAGACTATTACTGTCAGCAATGACGCAGCACCCACTATTAGCCAAGTAAGCTACAACACAGCAACAGGCACTTTGACTTTTAGCGGCACGGGTTTTATCACCTTAAACAACAATAATTACAACTTACTGCAAAACGGTTTTAGTATCGTTGCAGGCAATTCGACATATAACTTTACAATTAGCAATAGTGATACATTCAGCAATGTTAGTACTACTGGCTTTACTGTCACTTTAAACGAAAGTAATGAAGTACAACAAATCAATAGCTTGCTCAGCTCCAAACTCCAGAATTATACTTTTAAAACCGCAACGAATTGGGATAACAATCTGGGAACAGCCACCAACCAGACTCTGGCAATTACCCGCCAACCCTACTCAGCACTACAACTAATTGCCGAGGACAATTCCAGTAATATTTTACCCGCAAACACGGTTATCCAGTTTTCAGAAAACGGAAGTATCTTAACCTCTACAGTAAGCGTAGATGGGACTACGATATTCTTACCCTTTCAATTACCCGCAGACGCAATATCGGGTAGTTTAACTGCGACAGCAACTGTTCTGGGTGCCACTTCAAATCTGAATATAGGTTTAATGCCTTTGGGTGGCGGCGGTTTACCAGCCAACTTTAATTCATCAATCAACTTGTGGGTAGGAACAGTAAGCGCATTTAATCAACTCACACTAACATCACCCGCTGCCAATACACTTTATGTAGTCAAAGATACTGCACAAAATCTGGAAGCATTTGCTGCCGCCACCTCCGCAACCGGATTAGCAGCAAACCTGTCTAGCAATGGTGTGCTGGCTTATGAAGTAACCAATTCAGAACTAAGCTATTTACAGCAGCAATTGATAGAGCTACCAAATCTGAATTTTATTAATGTTGCCGACACATCAACACTGTCTAATTCACTTTTAGCGCTGGCGCAGGTACCACAATTATATACGGGTGAAACCATGGTAGTGCATGATGACCTTGCCCGCCTGATGTACGCCAGCAATGTGAATGAAACGTCATCGTTAGTAAACAACACCTTAACTAATAATAACGTTTGGCTAACCGACAACTTGGCAATGTTGACCAACACCAGTAATTCATCGGCTTTGAATGCAATTATGAGCGATACCAGCTCACAGTTACACTCGTTCAGTACCTTGCAAGGTATTCAGGTTGCAGACACGCTAGCACAGTTTGAAGCCCAAACTCTCTCGGTTTCGAGTATTAACACAAAGTTGAGCAGTGCCTACGGCACCAATAATATTCATTATATTGTAAACGATACTTATGCTAACCTCACTCCACCCACCAATACTACAAAAGAAGTATTGGAAACAGCTGTATTAAAAAACTTTACAGCCGCTGTAAATATAGTGGATAGCGTTTCCAATCTGGAATCTGCCTATAGTTCAAGTTTTTCTGGACTAACCAATGAACTTATTGCTGCACAAGATAGCAGTGGTTATACCCTTACCGCAAAAGACACCATTGCCAATCTGCAAGGTTTGTTTAGTAATTCCAGTTATACTGGGTTATATACTCTTTTAAAAAATATTAACATCATTGACTCGGCACAAAATATTGCAAATGCCATCGAAAACAAAGTGGTCAACAACAATGCTTTAAATCCCATCGAAGTTGCCAATAAAATTATAATCAGCGATAGTTTTGATAACGTTAACAGCGCATTACATATTGATGCAAACTTACTGGGACAAATTTCGGAACTGGATCTAACCACAGGGGAAACAAAAACTGAAATTAACAATCATATGGCTTTAATTGTTAATCCAGGCACAACCAACAATAATGTAAGTGCAGTAGCCTCAATCCCAGAACTGGTTTTATCGTTTATGAGCGGCACTTTAAATGCTACCGAAACACAATCGGGTGCAAATCTATTTGTTAGTATTAGCGATACCCATGCAGATACCGTTACAATTGAATTAGTGGGTGTTACCGATGCAGCCCTTAACACTACAACCCATCAGGGAACCTTCACGCAAGGCGGCTGGTACCATACCTAACAGTTATCTATTACTCCCAACACCTTACCACTTGATATTCCACTCCTGAGGCTAAAGAGCAGGACTCAAGCAAACAAAAGCGGGCAGTTGTCCAGATAATCGGCTCAAATTCGATATCTGGCAGCGCTTTGGCTTTACGCATCAGGGTAATGTGTGGTTTGTAGGAGCGTGTATCAATGCTAATCCCATTTTGTATAGCAATAGCCAGCAATTGTTCTGCCAGTCTTGTCACTTCATGATCAAATGCAGCACTGCCAGTAATGCACAGTATACCGGGCTGTTGCCAATAACTGAGTTGGTCAAAAACCAGATTCATTGTAGAGACTTGCAAACCATTTGCCGCTATGCTGACAGCCTGCTCTGCGCGGCAGACACATTACCCAAAAATAACAAGGTGCAGTGTAAATTACTGGCTAGTACGGGTTTACCCATTGAATTAGGCAGTTTTTTATAAACCGCAACACACTGTTCTCGCACCGCAGTCTCAGGCCAGAGTGCAAAAAACAATCGTTTCATGCTGTAAACTTACTCAAAGCTTAATCTCGAAAATTATTGAATTGTAAGGGTTGTTCCAGTTCCTCAGTTCTTAACATCTGGATTACCTCTTGCAAATCATCACGCTTTTTACCGGTAACACGCACCTTGTCACCATTAATCGCTGCCTGTACTTTTAATTTTTTATCTTTAATCAGCTTAACGATTTTTTTGGCAAACTCACTACTTAACCCCTGTTTCAGCGTAATGGGTTGTTGCGCAGTTTTACCAGTATCCTGAATTTTACCGCTTTCCAAACTGCTGATATCAATACCGCGTTTACCCATTTTTGCATACAAAATAGGTAACATTTGTTGCAGCTGGAAGGTTGATTCGGCTTTCATAAGTATACTGTCATCCTGCTGTTCAAATAAGGCATTAGAGCCTTTAAAATCAAATCGGGTCGATACTTCCTTATTAGCTTGATCAATGGCATTGGTAATTTCGTGGCTGTCAATTTCAGAAACAATATCAAAAGAAGGCATAGTGAAAACTCAAGGTAAAAAAATCAGGATAGCACTATAAAAGCCTTAAACACTTTATTCAACTGGCAATACCTATAAAGATACAATCGACAACTAAGAATTTCAAATTATGCAACGATTTCTAGCTTAATTTTCGGCTATAATTCAAGGTTTTATTATTCAAGTGGCTCCCAACGTGTCGACTAGCAAAAATGATGTCTCTACTTTTCAGGGCCTGATCTTGACCTTACAGGAATACTGGTCGAATCAGGGATGTGTGTTATTGCAACCATTAGATCAGGAGGTCGGTGCTGGCACCTTCCACCCAGCTACTTTTTTACGCGCTATAGGCCCTGAACCTTGGAATGCCGCATATGTACAACCTTCCCGCCGCCCTACCGATGGTCGTTATGGCGAAAACCCCATGCGTCTGCAGCATTATTATCAATTTCAGGTGGTCATGAAGCCTTCGCCAGCGGATATTCAAGACTTATACCTGGGCTCTTTGCAACACTTGGGGCTGGATTTACTGGAACATGATGTACGCTTCGTAGAAGATAATTGGGAATCGCCCACTTTAGGTGCTTGGGGCTTAGGCTGGGAAGTATGGTTAAACGGCATGGAAGTCACCCAGTTTACCTATTTTCAACAAGTCGGTGGTCTGGAGTGTAGGCCCGTAACGGGGGAAATAACCTATGGTCTGGAACGTATCGCCATGTATTTGCAAGGTGTCGAAAGTGTGTTCGATTTGGTGTGGACGCGCGGCCCACAAGGCATAGTGACTTATGGCGATGTCTTTCATCAAAACGAAGTCGAAATGTCTGAATTTAATTTTGACTGGGCTAATGTTGAATTTCTGTTCCAATGCTTTGACACTTATGAACGTGAATGCTTGATGTTGCTGGAAAAAAATCTGCCATTACCTGCATATGAAATGGTTTTAAAAGCCTCACATGCGTTTAATTTATTAGATGCCCGGCATGCCATTTCTGTCACTGAACGCCAACGTTATATCCTAAGAGTACGCAATATGGCCAAATCTGTGGCTGAAGCCTATTACAATCGCCGGGAAGCATTAGGCTTTCCTATTCTTGCCAGACAGGGAGTGTAATTATGACTGCAAGTAATCACTTATTATTCGAATTAGGTTGCGAAGAATTACCGCCTAAATCATTAAAAGCCCTGAGCCAAGCCCTGTTGGATAATATATTGTCAGGGCTAACTGAGGCAGGACTCGCTTACCAACAAGGTCATGCTTTCGCCACCCCACGTCGTTTGGCAGTGCTGATTGACGATATACAAACCTTTCAAGCAGATAAGAGCGTAGAAAAACGTGGACCAGCTGTGCAAGCGGCTTTTACTGCTGATGGATCTCCCAGTAAAGCCGCGCTGGGTTTTGCTAGTAGTTGTGGTACTACAGTGGAGCAATTAGCACGTATAGCTACCGATAAAGGAGAATGGCTGGTATTTAATGAAGAAGTAAAAGGCCGACCCACGACTGATTTACTTCCAGACATTATTCGTAAAAGTCTGCATAATTTACCGATAGCCAAACGCATGCGTTGGGGTAATTTTGATTGTGAGTTTGCCCGTCCGGTACATTGGTCGATATTATTGTTTGGCGAACAGCTCATAGAAACAGAAATTTTAGGCACACAAACTAGCAAGCTCACTAGAGGCCACCGATTCCATGCCCCGCAACCCGTGCAGATAGATAACCCACAAACCTATCAGCAAACGTTACGCGTGCAAGGCAAGGTCATTGCAGATTTTGCTGAACGTATGTCTGTCATCCGCGATGCGGCTAATCACGCCGCAGCCAAAGTCGGCGGCACAGCTCATATTGAAGAAGATTTACTGGAAGAAGTAGCAGCACTTAATGAATGGCCAGTACCTGTAGTTGGCAATTTTGACGCGCGCTTTCTAGAACTGCCTATGGAAGTATTAATTACCACCATGCAAGCCAACCAGAAATATTTTCCGGTCAAAAATGCACAAGGTGGCTTACTACCTTACTTTATCACTTTCAGTAATATTGAAAGCTCCAACCCTAGCTCTATACAGCAGGGCAACCAGCGGGTGGTGTTGCCAAGACTGGCCGATGCCGAGTTTTTCTGGAAACAGGATAGAAAACTATCTCTGGCTGATCGAGTTGAAAGTTTATCCAGTATTGTTTTTCAGAAAGACTTGGGCACTTTAGCTGACAAAACCACGCGGGTTAGTCATCTATCCGCTTATATTGCTGAATTATTGAATGCGGATGTTGCTCAGGCACAGCGCGCTGCTTTATTGGCCAAAACTGATTTAATCACCAATATGGTCGGCGAATTTGCCAACTTACAAGGCATTATGGGCCGTTATTACGCGCTGGCAGATCATGAAGCGGCTGAAGTTGCCTTGGCTATTGAGGAGCACTACTTTCCCAAACAATCAGGTGGCCCCACCCCAAGTGGTGTCATCGGTCAGATTTTGGCAGTTGCGGAAAAAATAGATACCCTCAGTGGAATTTTTAGCGCCGGATTAATTCCCACAGGCGATAAAGATCCTTACGCTTTACGACGCGCAACACTGGGTATTTTAAGAATACTGATCGAAAATCGGATTTCGATTGATGTAGTAGCTCTTCTTGATACGGCATTAGCGCAATTTAGCCATCAATTCAATAAAGAAGAAACGCGGGAACGAATTCTTGAATTTATTTTTGATCGTTTAAAAGGCTATTGTCTGGACCAAGGTTTTAGTAGTGACGAATTTGAAGCAGTGCTGGCCGTTAAGCCTACTCAACCATTAGATTTTATGCTTCGTATCCGTGCTGTACAAGCTTTTAGGCAGCTACCTGAAGCAGCAAGTCTAGCGGCAGCCAATAAGCGTATTAGTAATATTCTGAAAAAATCTGATCAGCCTATATCCACTAGCATAGGTCAACTGGTCGCTACAGAAGAAAAAATCTTACTGGCGGCTGCAGAACTATCATTCACCGATATTCAACCATTATTGGCTGAGCAAAATTATTCGCAAGCTTTAAGTCGCCTAGCTCAATTGCGTGACAACGTGGATGCTTTTTTCGATCATGTCATGGTTAACACCGATGATCTTGCGCTGCGTAATAGTCGACTGGCATTATTGTCGATGATATCGGCACAATTTCTTAAAATTGCTGACATCTCCAAATTACAATCGTGACACAAGCCTATGTTATTTTAGATCGTGATGGGGTCATCAATATCGATTCGGATGACTTTATTAAATCACCACAGGAATGGCTGCCGATTCCCGGCAGCCTGGAAGCCATAGCCTTGCTAAACCAGCACGGCTATCGGGTAGTGGTCATCACCAATCAATCTGGCGTGGCAAGGGGCTTATACGATTTAGCCACTCTGGACGCTATACACGCCTATATGCATCAACTAGTCATTGCCGCAGGCGGCCACATTGAAGCCATCTATTTTTGTCCACATGGGCCGGATAGCCATTGCAACTGCCGTAAACCAAAACCCGGATTATTCAAAACTTTTGCGGAAGAAAAAAACATAGACTTAACACAGGTATTTTCAGTGGGCGACTCATTACGCGATCTTGAGGCCAGTTGGGCAGTATCTGCCCAACCCATACTGGTAAAAACCGGAAAAGGACTACAAACTCTGCTTAACAATCCACAACTTAAACTACCCATTTTCGATAACCTCTATGACGCAGCAACCTACATCGTCTCGACGTAACTTAAGAGTCTATCTCGGCTCAACATTCTTATTTATTTATATCGTTTTTTCGACCTTAATTGTTGGTATATTAATCTTATCGACCGCTTTTTTACCTTTCTCAGTACGTTATCGCATCTCTGATTACTGGATTTGCACACTGCTGTTTATGCTAAAAATTTGTTGCGGCTTAACTTATGAAGTGCAGGGTTTGGAAAATATCCCAGTTGACGGTCCAGCCATCATCCTTAGCAAACATCAATCTGCTTGGGAAACCATTGCCTTACGGCAATTTATTTCGCCACAAACCGCAGTGCTCAAAAAATCACTATTGCAAATACCTTTCGGCGGCTGGGCATTAGCAACCCTTAAACCCATCGCCATTGACAGACAAAATCAGAAAGAAGCCTTACGCATGCTTATAGAACAAGGTACCGAACGCTTACAGGAAGGTTTTTTTGTCATCGTTTTTCCTGAAGGCACCAGAGTAGCGCCTGGCGAATATAAAAAATTTAATGCGGGCGGAGCGATGCTAGCACAACGTTCAACCTACCCAGTCGTTCCATTGGCGCATAATGCGGGTGAGTTTTGGCCGCGGAACAGTTTTTTAAAATATCCTGGCGTGATAAAAGTAAAAATAGGGCCAAAGATCGAAACTAAGGGAAAAAAATCAAAGGACATTAATAACGAAGCTGAAGCGTGGATCAATCAAGCTATGCAAGAAATTACTTCTGAAAATCCTTGAAATACTCGCTGACTGAAAAGCATAAGGCCCACCGAAGTGGGCCTTACTTAAGCAAAATTTAAAGCTGAACTGAAGATGTAGAGCTTGAAACTTTTTGTTTAGAGCCGTCTGGGTTATCCATGCAGCCAGTCAAACCAACAATCATTAACGCCACAGCCAATAGAGACAATACTTTTTTCATAACATCCTCCAAATTAATAAAATTTTTTTATATTTCTTTTTTGTACTAAGTTAAGCACGGCGGAATTTATATCATGGTAAAACCGCTTTGTGCAATAGTAAAATTATCTCAATAGCATCGATTGTGTCTGAACAATGTTTTAACACAGTAAGACTCTTGCCCCACACTTTAACATTTTCAGGTTTACGATTGCTTTTTTAGCCTTTTTGTTGCCCTGGACCGCTACCATAATTGGCTGGCTTTTTATTGCCACCATCTGGGTTATCCATGCAAGCAGTTAGACTCATAAGTATAAGAACCGTCACTAAGACAGAAAATATTTTTTTCATTACACCCTCCGAATAATTTAGGTTTTTAAAATTTATGTGTGCTTGAGATGAGCACAATAAATTTATATCACGCCAAAAACCGACTTGCAATAGCCTTTTTTACAAAGCATCTATATCCGTAGGGAGAGTTATTTTTACTTCTTTACCTTGCCACCGGGCTTCACCAATTGTTCGCCATTCACCCGATAAGTTTTTACTTCTGAGATCTTTTTCCCATTCAAACGGCGCATCTATTTTTTTCATTTTAATCAAAAATTGGGTGTTTTGCAGATCAAGACCCGATTTTATTCCCCAAAATGCCGTTACTTTCATGATAAATTTTTTAAGTCTCACTTCGTCTATATTGGGAGTAACGGCAATATTGGCCCACATAGAATGCACTCTTCCCCAGTTTGGTGCCAACATACGACCTTGCTCATTAATAAAGGGCAGAAAATGCTCTCCGCCTTTAGCATCCAGATACGTAATCGCCAACAAATGGTTATATTCGGCAAAATGATCATGTAAATACAGTGCATGCGGCGTAATACCCAAAAATGTATTTGAAACTAATAGTAAAGCATTACTCATATCAGTCATAACGCTGGTAAGCGCAGTTTGCCTAGTATCAACATGTAATCGATATAGCAATCCATAATGAAAACTGCTGTTAAGTTGCAGAATGATTAAAACCACTAATACTTTAGTGATCATAAATACTTTTATTTTTGCGGTTTGTGTCGTCTCCGTTTCAAAAATACGTGCGTACCAGGTTTTTTCAAACCGGATATCTGGCCCAGTATCACAGCTAACATCGCACACCATGCGCACACGATTATCAGCAATTTTTCGATATCGACTACAAGCGAACTGGTAGATAAGTGGTAACTTCAACACATATCCAAAAAGCATAGGATAACGCATAGCTATTAAAATTTGCGCATAAGTGGCCACACCTTCAAACAGCTGACCTTTGCTATTCAATGCATATAAATCTTTTAATAATTGCTGCTCTTCCAACGAATTCAGTTCAGGATAATTTTTAGCAAACACTTGAGCAGGCTTAAAATCTACCCCCTGCAAAATATCAAAATGATTTAAGAGTAAAACGGTACGACAACATAATGGACATTGCTGATCATAAAACACAGTTAACACAGGTTTTTTTAATCTAAACTGATTTCCCAAAAACCGATACCAGGAAAAAGGTGCCACCAAGCTATAAAAAATCAACATACCCAATCCAAACGGGTAAATATTGAACGATAAAGCAATGCCCAAATGCATGCTCACACCTACCCAAAAATAAAGCGGTCTAAAACGTCGATTATGAAAAAAAAACAAAAAAGTGAACTGAAAAACGATAATGGTGTAACCAAAAAACTTTTGCAAAAACTCAATATTTAACAACCACGACAAATCGAGTGCAGAAATGTAGTATGGAATTGAAGACGGCAACCAAGCGCCTAAACCATTGCGCCAATGTTGAGCAAACATTTTGTGTATTGCCGAATCGAAGTACAGAAAACCCAAACAAATAACAACAGGTAAGTAATAGACTAATCTCGAAACTTCTTCAGCTTTATAGTGTGAATAGTGTACAAAAGGGGTTGACCATTTTTTTCTTAGGCTATCAATAGCGAAAGCCTTATCAATAGGCATAAAAATCAGGAAAAAGTTGGCACCTATCATAAACAGATCGAAGCCACCATCAAAATCACGCTGCATAGGCGTAAAATTAACGAAAATCAGCCAAAATAAATAATTAACAATACTTGCGGTTTGACACCGATAACCCACCGCTAAAGCCAAAGCGACTAAGGCCCATAACCACAGAAAAAACACGATCATAGGAAATTCGACATCCAAAAAAGGAATGGGATCGAAAATCAGATGATTAAAAAATATAAGAAATAAAACCTCTTGAAAAGTCACCAGCCCGAACAGAATTCTGAACAAGCCTACCCCCGTTGCGGGTGATTTTTTAAGATACAGTGCATTTATTTTAGACAGGAGTAGCGTGTACATTTTTTCCGTCAACAGTAAAAAATATACAGATTATAAGGTATTTGCCACCGATCTATTGTTTTTTAAGCATAAAAAAAGCGACTAAGTAACCTTAATCGCTTTTTGATTAAGCTACGCGAAAAGCAATTAGCTTATTCTTCGTCTTTAGGTTCTTTAAACACCCATTTTACGAAGAAGTATCCTGCAGCGATAATTACAACCGCTCCAATCATGCCTGACGGTTCTTTCAGCATTTCTGTTAAATCTAAGATCGCTCCCATGGGTGCCTCCTACCTTTTAGTTAGTTGTTATATAAAAATCTGCCATTTCGTTGGCGGCCGAAGCTCATATGTTACTTCAGCTGCCTTTAAAGTCAAGCAATTGATAGCTATTAAAGAAAGATTGTCTCACAAATTGCCATACAGGTAGAATATGAGTAGTATGGAGTTTTGATCCAAAATTTAAAAAACAATAAAAAACTTGAGGGGAAACTTATGATAAGTGGTGTAGTGATGATTTTGGCAGCGATATGGGTATACCAATCGTTAATTAAAGTAAAAAAAGGTAATTTGCTATTGTGGGTAACAGGCAGTTGTATCGTTTTCTTTGCTATCCTGTTCTTAAGCGATTTATTTTGCATCGAAATTATTGATGCACTGAATGGCAAAGATATTGGTGGTGAATACGATCCAAGCTTAACCGATGTGGGTGATCGTAAAACTCAAGAAGGTGCCGGTGGATTATTTATGCCTGCTGTTTGTGAATTATTACCTTCGATACTGGCTTTTGTGGGCGTAGCTTTTATTCGTACGTTTTTTATTACCAAAGAAGCCTTAACCCCTGCAAATTTGTTCAGCGGGCTTAAAGAACTGCTTATTAGTATCAAAGACAGCTTTAAAACTACAAGCAATTAATTAAAAACTACGGAAAGCCAAATTCTTAAATCAGCTTTCCGTAGACCATTTTCGCGCTCGCTTTTAGTCTAGGCAATGACCAAGCTAACAACTTTAACTAGCGCAAAAATAAATAACAGCGTTACGATGATTCCAATAACAACATAAGAAGTCAAAGAACCATGTTGAAAATCTTTCTCCAGGTTAGCTCCGCTTTGCACACCGATTAATCCTGCAATAACGCTTTTTACAATTTGTAATAGGCTGGGTTTAGACATAGTTTTCCATTTATTATGGTACAAAAAATATTTCTGGGGCCATTCAGCATTTTCCCTTATTCTACATTTAACTGCCGCACACAATCAGATTGATGAACAGTACACAACGATTAAACCAGCAATTATCCGAACGCATATTGTTTCTGGATGGCGCCATGGGAACTATGATACAGGGCTATAAGCTAAGCGAAAAGGATTATCGTGGCACCCGTTTCGCAAATTGGCACACTGATTTAAAAGGTAATAACGATTTACTGTCCTTAACACAACCCGACATTATCAAAGCCATTCACCGCGCTTATCTTGATGCTGGCTCTGATATTATCGAAACCAATACTTTCAATTCCACTCGCGTAGCAATGGCAGACTATGCAATGGAAGAACTGGCTTACGAGATTAATGTTGCTTCTGCACAAATAGCCAAACAGGCAGCTCTGGAAGTCAGTGTATTAACCCCCGACAAACCTCGTTTCGTTGCAGGGGTATTAGGACCTACCAATCGCACCTCATCAATGTCTCCTGAGGTTAACGACCCAGGTTTTCGCAATATCACTTTCGATGATCTAGTTAACACCTATAGCGAAGCAACCCAAGGTTTAATCGACGGTGGTGCCGATATTATCTTGATCGAAACAGTTTTCGACACATTGAATGCCAAAGCCGCTATTTTCGCCGTTGAAGAAATTTTCGATAAAGTGGGCTATCAGCTACCTGTAATGATTTCTGGCACTATTACCGATCTTTCTGGCCGTACATTGTCGGGCCAAACAGCGGCTGCATTCTGGAATTCTTTAAAACATATCAATCCTATCTCGATTGGTTTTAATTGCGCTTTAGGTGCCAAAGATTTACGTCAATATATCGCCGAACTGTCCAGCATTGCCAACACGCATATTTCAGCGCATCCCAATGCAGGTTTACCAAATGAATTTGGCGAATATGATGAAACCCCCGAGGAAATGGCTGCCGAATTGGCTGATTGGGCAGCCAATGGCTATCTAAATATTATTGGGGGATGCTGCGGAACCTCACCCGATACTATCCGCGCCATTGTCAATGCGGTCAGTAAATCCGCACCCCATAGAGTTGCGCAATTGGAGAAAAAATGCCATTTGTCGGGCCTGGAACCCATGGTGATTGGACCTGAAACGCTTTTTGTCAATGTAGGTGAGCGTACCAATGTTACGGGCTCTGCTGCATTTAAAAAACTGATCATCGAAGAAAACTACGAAGCCGCCCTGGAAGTCGCCAAACAACAAGTTGAAAGCGGTGCACAAATTATCGATATCAACATGGATGAAGGCATGCTCGATTCCAAAGCGGCTATGGTACGCTTTCTGAATCTGGTTGCTGCAGAACCCGATATTGCTAAAGTACCGGTAATGCTAGATTCTTCTAAATGGGACATTCTGGAAGCTGGATTAAAATGCATTCAGGGTAAAGGCATAGTCAATTCTATTTCCATCAAAGAAGGCGAAGCCAATTTTATCAAACAGGCCAAATTGGTACGCCGCTATGGCGCAGCGGTTATCGTGATGGCTTTTGATGAGCAGGGTCAGGCCGACACCATGGCCCGCAAAGTCGAAATCTGTACCCGCGCCTATAAAATCCTAACTGAACAAGTCGGTTTTCCGCCAGAAGATATTATTTTTGACCCCAATATCTTCGCGGTAGCGACAGGTATTGAAGAACATAATAATTATGGCGTCGATTTTATCGAAGCCACTCGCATTATTAAGCAAACCCTGCCTCATGCCTTAATTTCGGGCGGCGTATCTAATGTTTCATTCTCGTTCCGTGGCAACAATCCAGTACGAGAAGCCATACATGCAGTATTTTTATATCATGCCGTCCAAGCTGGGATGGATATGGGTATTGTCAATGCCGGACAATTAGCCATTTACAACGACATTCCCACCGAACTGCGCGATATCGTTGAAGATGTCATTTTAAATCGCAGCCCAGAAGCCACAGAACGATTACTGGAAATTGCGGAAAAATTCCGGGGCAGTGGTCAAGTCATTAAACAAGAAACGCTGGAATGGCGTGAATGGCCAGTTAATAAACGTCTGGAATATGCCTTGGTAAAAGGTATTGCCGATTTTATTGATGAAGATACCGAACAAGCACGTCAGGAAGCAGAAAAACCACTGCACGTAATCGAAGGTCCATTAATGGATGGCATGAACGTGGTTGGCGATTTGTTTGGTGAAGGCAAAATGTTTTTACCGCAAGTGGTTAAATCAGCACGCGTAATGAAAAAAGCCGTGGCTTATTTACTGCCATTTATGGATGACGCCAAAGATGGGGTTAGGCAAACCAATGGTAAAGTATTAATGGCAACCGTAAAAGGCGATGTACACGATATAGGTAAAAATATCGTTGCAGTAGTCTTGCAATGCAACAATTATGAAGTCATTGATCTGGGCGTAATGGTCTCAGCCGAAACCATACTTAAAACTGCGCGTGAAGAAAAAGTCGACATTATTGGTCTTAGTGGCCTGATTACACCGTCTTTAGATGAGATGGTACATGTTGCCAAAGAAATGCAACGTCAAAATTTTAAAATTCCGCTGATGATAGGAGGAGCAACCACTTCTCGTGCGCATACGGCCGTTAAAATCGAACCTAATTATGATTTTCCTACGATTTATGTAACCGATGCATCAAGAAGTGTGGGAGTGGTCAGTGCCTTGTTAAGTACCGATCAGCAGGCAGAATTTATTGAAAAAACGCGCACTGAATATGCCTTGGTTAGAGAACGTCATAAAGGTCGTCAGGCCAAAACACCACAGCACAGCCTGGAAGCGGCAAGGCAAAATAAATTTAACTTTGCCCAATATCAGCCCGTCACACCCAAATTCACGGGTAATAAGGTTATTGATCACTTCCCGCTGGATACACTGGTCAGGTACATCGACTGGACACCGTTTTTCCACACATGGGAATTGGCTGGACATTATCCAGCCATACTCAACGATCAAGTGGTAGGTACAGAAGCTCGCAAATTATTTGCAGATGCAGAGGATATGCTGAAACAGCTGGTAAGCGAAAAATGGCTAACGGCTAAAGCTGTTGTTGGCTTTTATCCTGCCAACAGTGTCGATGATGACATTGTGCTGTATACCGACGACACGCGTACTGAAGTTTTGGAAGTATTACATCATTTACGCCAACAAAATATTAAAGCACCCGGACGTCCAAATTATTGTTTGGCCGACTTTATTGCTCCGCAAGGAAGTGGTGTTCAAGATTATTTGGGTGGCTTTGCCGTGACGGCTGGCATTGGTATTGATGAAAAACTCAATGAATTTGCAAAAGAACACGACGATTACAAAGCCATAATGCTAAAAGCATTAGCAGATCGTCTGGCAGAAGCGTTTGCCGAATACTTGCACGAAACGGTAAGGCGTGATTACTGGGGCTATGCTGAAAATGAAGATTATGATGCACTAGCCCTTATCCAGGAAGCCTACCAAGGTATTCGCCCAGCGCCTGGTTATCCTGCCTGCCCAGATCATACCGAAAAAGCCAAGCTATTTGAGCTATTGAATGTGACCGAACATACCACAATCGAATTAACCGAAAACTACGCGATGACACCTACTGCCGCAATCAGCGGCTGGTATTTTTCTCATCCCGAGTCACAATACTTTAACGTGGGTAAAATCGATCAGGATCAGTTACACAGCTACGCACTGCGTAAAGCTATGCAGGTTGAAGTGGCTGAACGCTGGCTAGCCGCACATTTAAATCATTAAAATTTTTAATTATAAAAATGAATCTAAAAATCGAACATTTTCTAGAACGAGTCATGTATGCCAGTCGCTGGATCATGGCTCCGATTTATCTAGGCATGAGTTTGATTCTTTTTGCTCTGGCCATTAAGTTTTTTCAGGAGCTGTACCATTTTATCCCGCATATACTGGCATTGCCGGATTCGGAAATTATTTTAAAATTACTCACCATCATTGACTTAACACTAGTCGGCAACCTAACGGTAATCGTCATGTTTAGTGGTTATGAAAACTTTGTTTCCAGAATTGATATAGAGAATGATACCGAAAAACTTGGCTGGTTGGGTACTCACGATTATGGCTCGTTGAAAACCAAAGTCACCTCCTCGATTGTGGCGATTTCTTCCATACACTTGCTAAAAATATTTATGAATCTAGAAGCCACTTCGAGTGACAAACTCATCTGGTACGTAATTATTCATTTATCATTGTTATTTTCAGCCTTTTTTATGGGTTATCTAGATAAAATTACTAAACACTAATGGCTGATTTTATTCTTTTTGGTACAGAAGCCTGTCATTTATGCGAAGAAGCCCAGCATCTTCTCTACGAAAATAACATCCAGTTTCAATTAAACGACATCCTGCAAGAACAGGAATGGCAAGAAAAATACGCTCTGTTAATTCCCGTGTTAGTGCATAGCAAAACTCAACAACAACTTAACTGGCCTTTTACTGGGCAGCAAGTGCAAGAGTTTTGTGCAGAAAGAATATAATTTGGCTAAATCGTGAATGTTGGAACATCATGACCGCCGCTTGAGGGTTTTGTCGCAAAGAATCAGCAAAATTTGCGACAAAACCATTCGTAACGGCTCGGTCTCCACCTGGAAGCATTTCAACCTGCATGGGGAGTTCGATTTCTCGGATGAGCGAATGGTCGACTCAATGGGCTTAGAAGTTCCCAAAAATCCGGACTGGAAGTCGGACTAAAATTGGGAAGCCTTAAATCGGTTCAAAGCCACGCCAGCTATGGCTTTGAAAAAAATCCTATGGGACTTTGGTGTCGTTTGTTTAAATGCACCCTAATTTCCCAGAAAAAACACCAGTTTTTCATGGCTAAAAATTAGGACGTGAATAATTGACGCAAGGTCTTGTCATCTGTAGGTTTTCGCAATATCCTATGTAGATTCAGTTTCGTTTGTTTAAACCCAACCCAAGTTGAGATATTTGATGTTTCTGAATTGAAAGAGATACCAGAAAATGCCCATGAGGATATACAAAAGCGGCGTTCAGATTGTGAGACGGCGATTTAAGTGCAGGGCATTGTGGTCAGGTCTTTCCATAACACATGCAAGTAATTTCATTTTACCGTTCGACTAACTGTTGAGTAATGCACACCAAAAATAGTCGCTATTTGTTGTAAAGTAAAGTCGCCTGTTTTGAATGCTAACCTCATACCTTCTTTCCTATTTTGATAATTATTCTTATAGAACTCTAACGGTTCAGCGGGTGGACGCCGTTGAGCCTTGGGAATTTCATTAATAAGTTCGGAATTGCCTTTTAAATTGCTTTGTAGTTGTAGAACAAAGTCTTTATTTCCTAAATAAATTTGATTGCGTAAATTCTGCCAAATTGGTGGCAAACCAACGCCAGCATTTACAAAATCAAGATATTGAATTATTGCATGTGCTCTATTAAGGCTAAATTGGCTCAATAACCAATCCGTTTGCAGCCATCTAGGGGGATATTACACTATCAATCATAGCGTTATAACTACTCCATTTCCATTGTCCAGGTAATGACACCATTAACACTCTAACGGGATTCAAAACCACATATCGCGACAATTCCAGTAAATAGCTCTCTTTTTCAACCAAAATTCCTTTAAATCTTCCCTGATAGACATGCCCTACCCGTTGATGCCTACGGTTAAAGCTTTGAGTATAAACCCCATTTAACTGCCGCATGCCAGCTGATAAATTACCTTCAATGGTTTCAATAACAACGTGGTAATGGTTAGTCATCAAACAATAAGCATGGCATATCCAGTTGAATCGCTCGCAAACTTGACCAAATATTTCCAGCCAACATAATCTATCGTCATCGTCTAAAAAAATATCATGGTGAGCATTTCCTCGCGAAGTGACATGATACAAACCGCCCGCTAATTCAATTCTTAAAGGTCTTGCCATATTGTTTAACCTTTCATATATATTTATGTTATTCATTCTGTATATGCTGTACATTTATTTTAACATAAAAATGCGTTATTGAAAGACCTGACCCCATTGCATTCCGAAAAAAGACAGCGACAGCTTCAAGCGCAGTATGGCGTCAGTGCAGACCAGGACTTCGCCAACCTCACGGCTGATAACGCTCTCTTACTGATAAAAAAAGAAGGGTTGCAGCGTGATATTGCGGAACTGGAACTGGAGAAACGGCAGCGGCTGGGACAGGATGTGTCCGTTAGCGATATTGGGCCTTTGGAGATCAGCAACCCGGCGGCAAAGGTTCGAACCGTGGCGGTGAACAGAGGACGGCAGGGGCCGTCCTTGCGGATGTAAGGCCAGCGGATGGCGGAACCTGTGGACGGTTCCGCCTTGTAGCCTTATGCTGTATTCGACTTTATATACAGATCAATATCAAAATTTGCTCCAAGAATTGATATTCCTTCAACTATGTTTTTTTCGAAATATAGAGAAGGAATATCATCAGCATATATAGAGCATAGAACCTCGACAGTATGTCGCGCCGATAGCTTTTTAATTACATCGGCAATGGATTTTGTCCGAAGAAGCAGAGCTTCTATATGCTGATCAAGTGAGGCTTCTTTTTCAAGACCTGAATTCAATATACAACCAGCCTTTTTCTCAATAAGTTTAGTATTAGGTCTCGTATCACCTTTTGACCATATTCGATCAGGATGAAATTTATGTAATTCTTCAAAATCCGAGACATTATCGTCACCTAAAGTTATTTTGAGTCTAACAAAGCAGTCCATAATATAGCCTTTCAGAAATCATTAAAAACGGCATTGGGGTCAAGGCCATAACCCGCACAAAGCGATTATCTCATAGGGCGTCAATAGCGTAGCGTATTGCGCCGGATGCAATCAAACAACTTTGTCGACAAGCGGGGCATTGAGGTCAGGTCTTTCCATAACACATGCAAGTAATTTCATTTTACCGTTCGACTAACTGTTGAGTAATGCACACCAAAAATAATCGCTATTTGTTGTAAAGTAAAGTCGCCTGTTTTGAATGCTAACCTCATACCTTCTTTCCTATTTTGATAATTATTCTTATAGAACTCTAACGGTTCAGTGGGTGGACGCCGTTGAGCCTTGGGAATTTCATTAATAAGTTCGGAATTGCCTTTTAAATTGCTTTGTAGTTGTAGAACAAAGTCTTTATTTCCTAAATAAATTTGATTGCGTAAATTCTGCCAAATTGGTGGCAAACCAACGCCAGCATTTACAAAATCAAGATATTGAATTATTGCATGTGCTCTATTTAGGCTAAATTGGCTCAATAACCAATCCGTTTGCAGCCATCTAGGGGGTATTACACTATCAATCATAGCGTTATAACTACTCCATTTCCATTGTCCAGGTAATGACACCATTAACGCTCTAACGGGATTCAAAACCACATATCGCGACAATTCCAGTAAATAGCTCTCTTTTTCAACCAAAATTCCTTTAAATCTTCCCTGATAGACATGCCCTACCCGTTGATGCCTGCGGTTAAAGCTTTGAGTATAAACCCCATTTAACTGCCGCATGCCAGCTGATAAATTACCTTCAATGGTTTCAATAACAACGTGGTAATGGTTAGTCATCAAACAATAAGCATGGCATATCCAGTTGAATCGCTCGCAAACTTGACCAAATATTTCCAGCCAACATAATCTATCGTCATCGTCTAAAAAATATCATCGCGAGCATTTCCTCGCGAAGTGACATGATACAAACCGCCCGCTAATTCAATTCTTAAAGGTCTTGCCATATTGTTTAACCTTTCATAAATATATTTATGTTATTCATTCTGTATAGGCTGTACATTTATTTTAACATAAAAATGCGTTATTGAAAGACCTGACCCCATTGTGTTTTTCTATTGACGCCCTATGAGGCGACCGCTTTGATAATTGCGGCTTATGGCCTTAATACAGATAACAACATCAGGCGTTATCTTGAAGCCTAATACGCTCGTTCTTGGCTTTGTACTTTTCTACTTTATTTTTTCTAATCAAAGTTCCAAGAGCTTTGGATACTTTTTTTTCAAAGTCGATTCGTGGTTTACCACGAGTAATTATCCCAAGATCTTTAAGTACTCTTGTTGGAATTGATTCGATTGTGCAGGACTGATTTGGACAATTGGTAAGTACATTGAGAATTGTTTGTTGAATTTCAGATAATTCAATAATATCCAGAATTCGATGATCAGCAGACTCAATCACTTCCTCAATGATGTTTTCAGCAAAGATGTCTTTTTTTTGTGATGTAACTTGAGGTTTAGTTTCATCATCGATATCGATTTCCTTTACCTCAAATGTTAATTCTTCTGATTCATCCTCTTCAACATCATTCAACACTTGATATGGATCGACAACTTTCGAGCAAACCCATAGAGAATTATCAACAGCATCAGAACCTAATTGCTCAATTCCCATTTTATTGAGTGTCGAAAGCAAATCATCAAAAACTTCTTTCCTGCGCATTACGAAACTTGACGCAAAACAACGCCAGAACGTCCAACCGGCACGCTCAAGTACGCGCTGACGTACCATATCGTTCATCCATTGGCTTGGTCCATGAAATTTATCACCGTCACATTCAACCGCCAGTCTACGACCTTCTGAACCTTCAACGACAAAATCTATACGATAAGCACCACACCGAACCTGGGGCTTCACTCGATAGTTTCGCTCAACCAATAAATCAAAAATTTCTAATTCAAAATCCGACTCGCATAATTCACGCAGCGATGAAACTTGCTTAGCATTTTGCGTAAAAGGTTGCTTGAAATGACGGAAAACTTTTGCTGTTAAGCTGTTACTGTTTATTTGGCTTTCATCGATAGACCGAAAAAGATACATTCGATCCCGTGCGCGTGATAAGGCGACGTTAAATCGTTGTTCATAGGTTAAATCATTTGAAATACCTCTATCGCCTTTTTCAAGTACATTTGAAATCAACATGATATCGCGCTCACGCCCCTGAAATACGGGTGGAGCACCAACAGAAATTGATCGTTCAAGAATATCAGCTTGTGAGATTTCACTATTGATCAAGTTCCATATGTGATTAGGCTGCTCTGTACCTAGTAAGGTCACAACGCCAATGCTTCTGCCAACCATTTCTGGATTGGCAATAATACCTTTAATTTCGTTAACAATCGCCCTGGCTTCGGGTGGATTGTGATTACCTTTACGATAGCCACCTAATACCATGACATCAATTAATGGCGGGTCAATGCGTTCCGAGCTTTTTGGTACACGCAAAGGCTTGATCTGACCATCGTAGAATTCACGATTAGAAAATTCGATAATTGGATGTACACATCGGAAGTGTTCTTTCAGCATCACTGAATTTCCTGCGAATACCACTCTTGCCAAATCGTAAATCGACTTGCCTGGTGTCATTTGATCACCATGCGGTTGATTTCTCAAAAAGCGGTTTTTAAGCTCTTGAATTTTTAATTCTTTTGTTCCAACTGTTGATGGGGAAACCTGCTTATGGTCGCCAACAACTAATAGCTTTTTACCTCGTAATAGTGCTGGCAATGCCCAGATATCTGATTGAGAAGCTTCATCAATAATAACTAAATCGAATAAGCCTACCTCTGCCGGAATGGTTTCAGATACACGCCACTGCGGAAGAATCCAACAAGGTACTGCTTTATAAGCACGTTCCATTGCAGCACGTGCATCTTTTCTAAAGCGGATGGCCCTTATACCATTGCCTGACCCCATTGATTGAATTGCATTTAAGTAGGATTGTAAAGCTTGCCGAATATCATTCGGGGAGTTGTTGTAGACGCCAAGCCAGGTTTTTTCTGAAATTAACTTCTGGTAAGTTTTAGATAAGTTTTTTTCAAGTGAATGTCTTTCATCGAATAGTTGTTTAAGCTTATGGTGTCCATCGATTTGCTCAATAAATGTTTTAGCTGATCGCCAATTCCAAGCTTCCAACCAATCAAAAGAGGTAATCCGTTCATTCTCTTGGTAGGGTATTGATTGGATGGCATGCGCCCATTTTGGCGCACCCGCTTCAATCAACAGAGCTGAAATTCTTTTAATTTCTCTGAACGATGGTTGAAGACTATTCCACCTATTAAGCTCATTAATATGTGTATGCCATGTATCACGTAATAATGTGTCATCAATCATGGAATTCCCCAATGATTGATTTAAAAATACTGAAATATCTTCGATGATGGATCCTGAATAACCATCCAATTTTTTGATTAATGCGGAAACTTGCTGTAGAGCATACGTAAATCGATCTCGATCCAAATGCTGAGAGAGACTGGATTTTATAGTTTCAATCTGTTGTTTTGAGATATGGAGTGATTCGGCAATTGTATGACCAAAAACAACCGAAATCTTGTTGCCAAGGGAACGGTCAAAATCATCAACCAATCGTTTGAGTTCAATAATGTGATCTTTATAACGGGCAGCTAGGCGAAATGACCGTTCTAAATCACCATCAACAACTTCGATCTCCATTTCATAAGCAATAACATTCCAGCGAGACATGAGTTTTCGCGCATCCAATCGATATTCAATGTGGCTCGCTACTGCTTGCCATGCTTCACGATTTTCAGCTTTAGGATTCAATCCTGTAACCAGGACTTTCGCTAATAATTGCTTAACTTCTTTTGGTCCAAATAACTTAAACGCGCTTTTACCATGTGAAAGGCGCTGAATGGCTTGAATAAACTGTTCGTTAAGTTCTGATCCATCTGGAATAGATACCGCATGCGATAAATTAGATTTACGAATGGAATCCAGCGTATTAATTTCATCACACAATGACAACAAATGATTGATAGCTTGATCATTTATAGATTGTAAAAACTTTTCTCGAAGTGCAATTGACCATTTAATTCCTTCCCGTTCTATCTTTTCTTCAATAGCTTGCCTATGAGCAATAAATTCCAATAGTTTTTTCGCTTGCTCAAAAACCTCGACAGTGGCATTCGATAATGGCAATACTGTGCCTGTGGTAACTTTTTCCTTAAATTGTTTCGCACGAATGAGGTCGTTATGCAAATTATATAAAACTTGCCATTCTGGAAATGCATCACTAACTGGAAAAGAATGTTCAAGATTGATAAGATCATTACCAATCGTTGCGCGAGCATTTCTCAACAATTTGATGTCATCATCACAAAATTTCAAAGTATTAGATTTTGAGTTAACTTCGTCTTCTAGCCAACTGTAATTATCCTCATGATCCAAGACGAATTTTGCAAGCTGAACGGACAAAACTTCTTTACCCTGAAACGTATAAAGTTTCATGTGTTTTTCTGCAAAACTATTAATAGTTTGATCAACCACAGAAATTTTTGCGTGCAATCCATTTAATTTATCTTCAAGTGTTTGAATAGTTTTGCTAGTCTGATTTGGATTTAAACTGTTTACACTAGTGGCAATTTCTTGAATCGAATATTCAAATTGACGTCTGCCATCTCGTTCATCAGTTAACAAGGCGACACTTAATGGCCTGATTTGCTGTGGTAATTTCTCTTGCAGAACGGCCAATGCAGATTCGCCGGATGCCGTTACTAATACACGTTTCCCTTGAGCTAGAAAATGACAAATCACATTGGCTATAGTATGAGTTTTCCCTGTACCTGGTGGACCTTGTACTACAACACCATCATTTGTTTCCAGCTTTTCAATGATGGAAACTTGTTCGTCGTTATAAGGCATCGGGAAATAGAGCTCTTTTAAACCTGGCTTTGCATCACTGCATGACAGACCTCTGAAACCTACTGATTCCCTTGGTCTAATAATTGAATCACCTGGCTGGACAAAGCCTTCAATTACTGCTGGTATTTTTATGTCTTCAGCTATATTTTTCTTTAGTCGCTCAACATCTTGAATAAAAATGTGTTCAGAGCGTTTTCGACCAAATAAGACCCAAGTATCAGTGATGATTAGCTTATCAGTTGGTGATGGTAATATAGGGTCTAATTGTTTGGCAAAATAAAGACCATTAGGGTCTAAATGCAAAACAGCCGCTTTTAAAATGCCTTCATAAGTTGAAGATTCAAACGGATTAACACGGTCAGCTGCATTTTCATTAGCACTTTTCCAAAATTCAATTAATGGTCTAATGCCTTGATTTTCATTGTCTTCATAACAACTCAATTCAAGTTTAGGTTCTAAATCACGCGGCCTAATCTCAATATCAAAGTTTGATGGATTAAGATAAATTTCGCATGATTGAGTCAATAATGGATGCTTAATCGTGTTTTTACTATCAGGAATAGACCAAAGCGCAAAACCAATGCCCCAAGCTAATTCTATTGGTGAATCGGCACTATCAGATGCGATAGTTTGTTGAACGGCAAATAACTTGTTGTAATAACTTATGGTTTTTCGTCGTGGTTTCTCTGCATTTGACCACGGTTCCCAGAACAAATTGATATAGGTATCAAATTCAGCTTGAATTTCAGGATGACGGTCTATCGTTTCGACTTTGACTGCCACCTTGTTCTCATAAACAGTATATTCATCCTTGAGGATTGCCTGTTTGTCAGGTGATTTGGAAACGATTACCCAAGGCTTTAAAGTCTCACTTGGTTCAGGTGCAGGCGTTTCTTTCAATCGAGTTACACGTAACCAAACATCATCATGTTGTGATTGTATGTTGAAGTCGATACCAGGAAGTCCTTTAAGATCATTCTGATAGGCTTCAAAAATATCGCTTGGAACAGTATAGACTGGTTTTCGATTGAGCTTTTCAACTTGTTTAATGTAGTCAAGCAGGTCGATCAGTAACTTGTTGCTTTCTTTCATTTAATCACCACGTCCATTTCCTACCAAACCTACTACTAACATCAGTTTATTTTATCATTTCGTTATCTATAGCAACAACATTTTGTAAAGCATCGTATCTTGTCTTTTACCCGTAAAAATAAGATTGAAAAACAGCTAAAACCACGATTTATAAATTTACCGTTAATCTGTTACAACGAAACAACACGTTATTCTTAAATTTTATGTGTCTCAATCTCCAACCCCAATTCCTGGTAATGCCGGTAACGTTGGCGACCTGCTTGTTTACTGGTTTCGCTAGCATCCAAAATTTCAATAATACGTTTAGTTTGTTCGCTTAAAGTGGGGAAGATAGACGACAGATTGATGATGATATTTTGTCTGCTTTCAGGAATATCACTGCCGCCAATCAAGATAGTTTGATTTAAGTCGGGCAGTATGCCCTTATAAATTTGATGTGGTATAAAACTACCCGCCCTGAATGTCCAAAGCTGTTTATCCATACTGCCAGCTTGTTCTGCGGAGTCGGTTAATACATAGCAGTTTTGCTCACTGCGATAAATTTTTTCGATTAATTTACATGCAAACATCTCGCGCTCAGGTTGCAATTGCGTACTGAGCACATAAAAGGTAATTTTCGGCTTATCAGAGTAGGTCATCGCTGC
This sequence comes from Methylomonas sp. AM2-LC, assembly GCF_039904985.1. Classification (NCBI taxonomy): domain Bacteria; kingdom Pseudomonadati; phylum Pseudomonadota; class Gammaproteobacteria; order Methylococcales; family Methylococcaceae; genus Methylomonas; species Methylomonas sp. AM2-LC. The sequence goes on along the minus strand of NZ_CP157005.1, from coordinate 316,070 downwards.
AATCTAGCTAAGTCTGGCGTGGATATAAACCTATGCCCACGCCGACCAGATTAAGCATTAAGCGCGATTTAACAAAAACTGACTAACCAGTGGCACCGGACGTCCGGTTGCGCCTTTAGCAGCCCCAGTGCGCCACGCTGTACCCGCAATATCCAGATGCACCCAGCGAAAATCTTCAGCAAAGCGCGACAGAAAGCAAGCTGCGGTAATACTACCGCCATCTGGACCGCCGATATTGGCCAAATCAGCAAAGTTGGATTTGATTTGGTCCTGATATTCTTCCCAAATCGGCATACGCCAAACCTTATCGCAAGCAACTTCACCCGCTGTTAATAATTCTTCACACAGCGCATCGTCATTACCAAATAAACCACTGGGTACCCGACCTAAAGCTACAATACAGGCACCTGTTAGGGTAGCCATATCGATCACCACTTCTGGATTGAATTTTTTTGCATAAGTAAGGGTATCGCACAGTAATAAACGCCCTTCAGCATCGGTATTCAAAATTTCAATGGTTTTACCGGACATACTGGTAACAATATCACCAGGTTTGTTGGCATCGCCATCTGGCAGATTTTCAGATGAAGGTACAAGTCCTACAATGTTCAGTTTTAAATTCAGTAAGGTAGCCATGCGTATTAAGCCCAGAACACTGGCTCCGCCACACATGTCGTATTTCATTTCATCCATGCCTAAACCAGGTTTTAACGAAATACCTCCGGCATCAAAAGTTAAACCTTTACCAATTAAAACGATGGGTTTAACACTGGCTTCCGCACCTTGATAAAAAAGACTGATCAGCTTGGCAGGCTGGCGGCTACCACGAGAAACAGACAGGAAAGCACCCATACCCAAGGCTTGCAAATCGCTCTCTTCTAAAATTTCACACTTTAATTTTTCATGCTGTGTAGCTAACTCGATTGCCTGTTCGGCTAAATAAGTTGGCGTACAAATATTACCGGGTAAATCCGCCAATTGTTTGGTCAATTCGACGCCTTTAGCAATGGCCTTACCTTGTAATAAACCCAATTCAGCCTGTGACGAAACGAGCTTATCGGCGTAGATATACAATTGTTGCAAGGCAGGCATTTCCTCGCACACTTTGGTTTTACTATATAAGTAAATAGCGTCGTTAAATACTTCTATATTTTGTCGGGTCAACCATTGCGTATCAACATTTTCAACATTAATATCCAGCAAAGCACTAGTTGCCACACTCACCTTACTTTCTTTAACAACTTTAATGGCTGCAGCCAATGCTTTACGGTATAACTTACGAGTCACTTTGCCGGACTCACCAAATCCTACCAAAATGATGCGCTGAAAATTTTCATGCGGCACATTATTAATCAGTAAGGTTTCGGCATTTTTACCTTTTATGTCTCCGCGTGCAATCAGCTTGGTCAGCAAGCCCTCACACAGTGTGTCTACAGCAGTCGCAACCGGACTTAATTGCTGGTTTTCGTAAATACCGACCAGCAGACAGTCGCTTTGCAGTTTGTCTAAAGATAAGCTTACTATAGAATAGTCCATGATGGCATTGGCCTTTAAAAAATCGCGAAGTAGGAATTTATGCCCATTAATAGGCAAGATATAAGATTATACATCAGAAATTCGGGGGATAGTTGTTGAGCATTGCAGGAACTTCAGGTCGATCTTTCAGGTTGCTAAGAGTGTTAGATAGAATGATTATTGTAGATTTAATCAAAACATTCTCTGCAATTCTGCTGGTACTGGTCATCATCATCGTCAGTCAAAAATTTATCAAAGTATTAGCGCAAGCGCTGGAAGGCAATATTGCTAATGACACCGTATTTATGCTTTTAGGCCTAAAAACCGTGATAGTCACTGCTTCTTTTTTGCCTGCAGCTATTTTTATGTCGGTACTCATTGTTTTGGGCCGTATGTATCAGGAGCAAGAGATAGCCGCTATTGCTTCAGCTGGTTGTGGTATTTTTTCGCTTTACCGTGGCATATTTATGTTGATGATTCCATTAACCGTCATCGCCATGGCTTTATCCATGTTTGCTGCACCTTGGGCAGAAGAAACGTCCCAAGAACTTATGCACGATGATAAACAAAGCGCGGATATTCGGGGTATTTCTGCCGGTGGCTTCAGTGAATACAGCAACGGCGAATTAATTTTTTACACTGAAAAAATCGATGCCGATGGTGAAATGCATCATGTTTTTGTACAAAATCTGCAAGGCGATAAAACCGGGTTGGTAAATGCTGATGCGGGTCGTTTAAAAATGCTGCCAGGTGGTTTATATCTGATACTGGAAAATGGCGAACGACTCCTAGGAATCGCTGGACAAAAAGATTTTGTGCTTGAAACATTTCAAGAATATGCAGTACTGATTGAAAAAAAAGCCACTGTCTTAAACTTGAATAGTCAATCAATACCCACTCAACAGCTACTGTCTTCTTCTGGGCTACGGGAAATTGCAGAATTCCAAAGCCGCTTAAACACTCCATTAGGCGTCTTATTATTAGCCTTTTTAGCCGTTCCACTGGCTAAAGTGTCACCACGCGGTGGTATCTATAGCAGTGTATTCATTGCCTTTGGCATTTATTTTGTCTATGGCAATTTGCAACGTTTAACGTTTAGTTGGGTTGTGAGCGGCGTTATGCCAACCTGGCTAGGCTATTTCTGGTTGAATGGCTTGTTATTTCTATTGGGCCTACTCACTTTGATCCGCTCATACGGATGGAAATGGTTATTTCAACATTTCCGGGAAACGTGGCTACCATGAAAGTATTAAGCATTTATATTGTTAAAGAGGTACTTAAGGGTTCGCTAATTGCCATATTATTGCTGGTGACACTATTCAATTTATTTACCTTCACTGACGAATTAAAAAATTTGGGGCATGGCAACTATGGCATGAAACAGATTTTAATGTTTTTAACGCTCACCACGCCCGGCTTGTTTTACGAGGTCATACCCTCAGGTGCTTTAATAGGCAGTCTGGCCGTGGTTGGCGCTATAGCCAACCATCGCGAAATTATAGCTATGCGTGCCGCAGGTTTATCAACTGGGTGGATAATAAGACGCATCATGCTGGCGGGCCTTTTCCTGGTTTTGCTTTCCATAACAGTGGGTGAATTTATTGCCCCTACCTGCGAACGCGCCGCGCAGTTACTTAAAAATACCGCACAAAATGACAGCGTCGTGATGCGTACCCGCTATGGCATGTGGCTTAGAGAAGGCAATAGTTTTATCAATGTGCGTAAAATCATGGAAGACAGTTCGCTCTCTGATATACGGATTTATGACATTAACCCACAACATAAACTTGAGCGTTTTACCCATGCGGACCATGCAAAGTTTTTAGGGAATCAACAATGGCGATTAGAAAATGTCAAACATTCGGAATTTGATGCCAACCGCTTTACTGCCGACACTCAATCTGAACAAATCTGGCAATCCAGTATTGATTCAGATCTACTAAAAGTAGCTGTTGTCTCCGCTGATAATCAATCCTTATACGATTTATACATGTATATCGATTTTCTAAAACAAAATAATCAAAAATCACAACGTTACGAGGCCGCGTTTTGGAACCGATTGATTAATCCTTTCGTCACCTTTGTTATGTTGATGGTTTCTGCACCGTTTGTCATTGGCATTGGTCGCGGCACCAGTACTGGAGCACGTATTTTGGTAGGTGTTTTAATCGGTGAGCTTTTCGATGCTTTCGATAAGATGATAGGGCATGCAGGCTTGATTTATGAGCTTAATCCAATACTGACGGCTGCATTACCCAGTACTTTAGTCTTTTTTGCCGCCCTATATGCTGTAAAAAGAGTAGGATAGCCAGCAACCATTTAGCTTAGTAAATCCAGTAAACGGCTATATCTCTAAGGGCGGGTTACACCCGCCCAAAAACCTGACTAGTAACAATAATTGTGGTTTAGGGCGTATGCAATACGCCCCTATACTAAGACCTTACTCTGTTAATATAAATGTTGGTTTTACTTAGATGCGGCTAAGAAAAAAATACAATGATCTGCATTTTAAAGTCATATCCTTACCACTCATCTCCACAACGGCACAATCTTCATATTTTTCTCTGCCAGGCGCAGATTGCTTTTTAATGACACCATTTTCAACGCTGTATTTAATCGCTATATCCATTTCTTTGGTGCGTCCCAGAGAATCTTCACCAATGGTCAGCAGGGTACCGTTTTTTTGAAAATCCCAACTGACATGCAATGCCTTTTTTTCTTTATCCAGACCAAGAGATTCGGCATTCACCTTCCATTTTCCAAGAATTTTGCTGTTATCTTGCAGCTTAATGTCTTCTGCGTGTGCTGAAATGCTTAGCATTACTGCTAACGCGGCTAAGAGTGTTGTTATTTTTTTCATTAATTTCTCCCGACAAAGCGATAGGATGAGCTGACAAACAAATATAACATATTAGCCTGAGGCCATTAGTGTTTTCTCATTTGTCCCTATAGAGGCGGGTTTTAGACAGATAATCGTGCCAGCATAAGCGATTTTTATCCCATAAACACCAGAAAAAACCCAGCCCCAAACACGCCCACGATAATATTGCGGCCAAATAACGTAATGTCGCATGTTGCCAAGTGATTGCACCACCATCAAAACGGACCAGTTTTAACTTCCAGGCACGTAAACCCAAGGTTTGCCCACCGTTAACCCAAAACCAGCCGTAAAAAATAAAGCTTACGCAAATAAGATAGAATCGATAAGAAAATTGTTCGGCAGAAAATGCCTGAGTGGCATTGAATGGCAATGCCAGTAGTGTGGCCAGAAAAAGCACGGCCAACAATAACAGTATATCGTAGCAAATAGCGGCTATTCTGATTAAAAAACCCGGTGCAGAATTTAATTCTGCGCCGGGTTTTTTGGGATTTTTATTAACAATTTTTGGCAATTACTTGTTAAATAATTCGAGTTTTTGGCCCAAATACATGCTCATTGCTACTAATGCACCTACCATCACGATTGAAAATAGAAATGGCGGTCTGTGAAAAAGTAGTATAAAAAAATCGGCCAAATATAAACTAGCAAAAACAGGTTGGTCTATCAAACCATTAAGCAGTTTTTTAAGCATAAATCCCCCAGGCATCTTAAAGTGGTTGCCAGTACTCAAGCGAGCCTATGGCCGTTTTGTTCTTATAAAAGAATGCACCAGCAACTGTGGTGCGTAGTGAGATTCTACTATATTGGTAAAGAATGTGAAAGAAACAGTTGATTGAGCTGGTATCTAGCAAGATGTTATGATAATAGGATATAAAAATTTAGTGTTAGTCAAAATCTTTAAGTCAGCAAGACAGATGCGTTAATCTATAATAGTGATAATCGGCAAAATTCGATTAAACCTTTATAAATTGTGGGGTTAGCTGCGTAAAATTAATTTGGGTGAGCGTTGCATTCTGTTAGTGACTATGGTCTATTGCTCTATAACTTAAGCTTAAAGAATAAAAAACTTTAACTGTACAAATCGGCGTAAAGCGATTTTTACCACTAAATTGAAACACAAATACTGAGGTTTTTACGATTTCCTAGCTGGTTTTCGGTGTTTATTTTAGAGCACAAGGATACCAAACAAATAACATCAACAAAGGAATAGTGTCATTTTAACTTTCTTCAAAAAAATCTTTTCCCCTACAGAACAACCGGTACTTCCGGTTGTTAATTTGGTAAAGATTTATCCGCGCTCCGAACATTGTATTTCTCGTTCGAAAATCAGCGAGAATGCATTGAAGGTCTTGATACGCCTGAAAAAAGCAAATTTCGAAGCCTATCTGGTCGGTGGGTGTGTACGCGATTTACTTTTGGGACGAGAACCCAAGGATTTTGACGTAGCAACCAATGCCAGTCCGGAACAAATTAAACAAATTTTCCGAAATTGCCGGATTATTGGCAGACGTTTTCGTCTTGCCCATGTATTTTTTGGACGGGAAATTATCGAAGTAGCCACCTTTCGTGGCTCCGAACCGGATGAATCTGATCAACAGGTGGTTCACGAAGATGGGCGCTTACTACGCGACAATGTTTTTGGTACTTTAGAACAAGATGTGTGGAGACGCGATTTTACTGTCAATGCTCTGTACTATAATATTCGCGACTTCTCTGTAGTTGATTATACAGGTGGAATGCAGGACCATACTGCGGGCGTATTACGCCTGATTGGCGATCCTGCCACTCGTTATCGTGAAGATCCGGTTAGAATGTTGCGTGCCATTCGCTTTGCTGTGAAATTAGGTTTTAGCCTGCATCCTGATACCAAACAGCCTATTCATCAATGTGCAGAGCTATTAAAAAGTATTCCGTCCGCACGGTTATATGACGAAATGCTTAAACTATTTCTATCGGGCTACGGATTACAAACATTCGAAATGCTTAGACATTACGGTCTGTTCGCCATTTTGTTTCCGGCTACGGATAAATGCCTAGAAACCCAAGAACAAGATTTTCCGCGTCTGTTTTTGATTAAGGCCCTAGATAACTCCGACAAGCGTTTTGCTTCTGGTAAAAGCCTAACACCCTATTTTCTGTTAGCGGCCATACTCTGGGAGCCGCTACAACTTGCCGTTAAAAAACGTATGTTAGCTGGCGAAAACGAAACCATCGCTTATCAAAATGCCGCCAATCAAGTGTTAAGTGATCAAATTAAAATTACCGCTATGCCGCGTCATATTACTCAAGCCATGCGCGATGTATGGTTTTTACAAAACAAATTTACCCGAACAGTAGGGGTCAGACCCTTTCGTTTACTGGAACAAGTAAAATTTAGAGCCGCTTACGATTTTCTAGAACTTCGTGCAGCAACTGGAGGCTCTGATCCGCAACTAGTGGAGTGGTGGACACAATTTCAACTAGCGGACGAGGAATTACGTCAAAAAATGACCACCCCAACTAAAGGCAGCCAAGGCAAACCTAGACGCAAATCAGGGCGCTACCGCAGTAAAGTAAAATCGGCTATTCAGGAATGAGTTTATCAGAGTCATGGAATGAAGTATTTATAGGCTTAGGCAGCAATCTCGATAACCCAATCCAGCATATCCAACAAGCAATATCCGCAATTACTCAACTGACGACTGTTGAGTTTATCGCTTGCTCTTCGCTTTATAATAGCCTGCCCGTTGGTCCTCAAGATCAACCCAATTTTGTAAACGCCGTTCTCCGTATCAAAACCTGCCTGACACCTCAAAATTTGCTTAAGGCATTACAAAACATAGAAAATGATCATGGTCGAGTCCGAAATCAACACTGGGGAGCCCGAACCTTGGATTTAGATATTTTATTATATGGTACGGATATTGTTAAAGAACCCAATTTGCAGATACCCCATGCAGAAATATCAAATCGTGGTTTTGTGTTATATCCCTTGGCAGAAATTGTTGCAGAAGATTTATTCATACCTGGCAAAGCGTATCTGTCAGAACTCTTGACGGCTTGTCAAGCTGATGGCTTATGGAAGATACAGTCATGAATTTATATGGAACACCCAACCAAACACTGACCATCACCGATCTACAAGCCATGAAAGTTAAGGGTGAGAAAATCAGCTGTTTAACTGCCTACGACGCCAGTTTTAGCGCCTTGCTAGATGAAATTGGCATTGATGTGTTGCTGGTTGGTGATTCTCTAGGCATGGTCATCCAAGGGCATAGCTCCACCGTACCTGTTACGGTCGATGATATGGTCTACCATAGCCGACAAGTTGCGGCAGCCCGTAAACGTGCTGTTATCATTACAGATATGCCATTCGCCAGCTATGCAACTCCCGAACAAGCGCTGGAAACAGCCACCCGCCTGATGCAAGCAGGTGCGGCACAAATGGTTAAACTGGAAGGAGCCAAACCAGATATTATTCGCTTTTTGGTTGCTCAGGGTATTTCTGTCTGTGGTCATTTGGGTTTACTGCCGCAATCCATCAATTATCTTGGTGGTTTTAAGGTACAGGGAAAAGAGCCTTCTGAAGCTCAACAGATTATTGAAGAGGCTAAAAAAATTGAACAAGCCGGGGCAAGCTTATTAGTTCTGGAATGTATTCCAGCCAGCTTAACCCAGCAAATCTGCCAACAACTGACTATTCCAGTGATCGGTATAGGTGCCGGTCCTGATTGCGACGGTCAGGTACTGGTACTTTACGATATACTGGGCATTAGTATTGGCAAGCAAGCACGCTTTTCTAAAAACTTTATGCACGGAGCCAACAGCATTGAAGATGCCATACGCCGTTATCATCAGGCCATAAAATCCCAACAATATCCAGACTTAGAACACTGTTACTAAACGCATGCAAACCATCACTACCATTAAAGCGTTACGAGGCTGCATTCGCCAATGGCGACAAGCAGGGTACAGTGTAGCTTTCGTACCTACCATGGGTAATTTACACGCCGGACATATACAACTGGTAGAAACTGCCAAACAAAAGGCGGACAAAGTAGTGGTGAGTATTTTTGTTAATCCAACACAATTTGGCGTTAATGAAGACTTTAACAGCTACCCTCGCACAGAACAACAAGATCAAACGGCACTACAGGAACATAGTGCCGATGTACTGTTTTTACCCAGTATTGCAGAAATGTATCCACAATTGCCACAAACCGTCATTAGTGTCAGCGAATTATCCAAATTACATTGCGGCAGCAATCGCCCTGGTCATTTTGATGGGGTTGCCCTGGTAGTGTGCAAGCTATTGAATATTGTACTGCCGGATTTATTGCTTCTAGGCGAAAAGGATTTTCAACAATTAACAGTCATCCGCAACATGATTACTGATTTAAATATACCGGTGGAATTGCAAGGTGTTACCACTGTAAGAGAAGCAGATGGCTTGGCGCTGAGCTCACGTAACGGTTATTTGACAGATGCACAACGTCTGGTCGCACCTATGCTGTTTCAAGCCCTGTGTTGCGTACGTGATGCCGTTTTAACGCATTCTGACAATTATCATCATGTTTTGGCCGAACAAAAATTAAGCTTGCAACAAGCAGGTTTTGAGATTGATTATTTTAATCTTTGTCGCAGCAGTGATTTATTGCCAGCAAAGTCAGATGATCAACACCTAGTGTTGATGATTGCAGCAAAACTAGGCAGTACACGCTTAATCGATAATATCTGTTTTAACCGACAAGCAACTGATAGGACTGACTATTTAAATAATAAATACTATGCTTAAATTTGATAGAGAATGCGAATTAAGGCATAATCGCTCCCCCTAGTATATAAAGTTGTTAACCATGCACATAAACATGCTTAAAGCCAAGTTACACCGAGCGCGTGTAACGCACTCAGAATTGGATTATGAAGGCTCCTGTGCTATTGACAGCAAGATCCTGGAATTTTCAGGTATCAGGGAATATGAACAAATCCATATCTACAACATTAACAATGGTCAGCGTTTTACGACCTATGCAATTCGCGCTGAAGAAAATTCAGGTGTTTTTTCCATTAATGGTGCTGCCGCGCGCTTAGCTTGCCCAGGCGACCTAATAATAGTCTGCGCTTTTGCCAGTATGGATGAACAGGAACTAAAGGACTATAAACCTACTTTGGTATATTTTGATGGCAATAATACTATCAGCCATTCCAGCCATTCTATTCCGGTGCAGGCGGCATAAATGAATACCATTCAGTAACTGCCTATGCGGTTGCTGAATGTTTCAAATTATCAAAGCTCCGGGTAATTACTCAGAGAAATATCGGACACCCGCTAGGGTTACGCAATTAGGCAGATACTGATGCCTTCGGTGGGTTACGTTGCGCGCAACGACTTTTGAAACTTTAAAAGTTTAGCAATTGCGCATCTAACCTGCTCACTCGGCAATTACACTTCAGTTAATTGAATTTCACTCTTTTTTTCAATTAAAGTAATACTCTGTTCAACAACAGCCAATACTTTTTGATAGCCTACACGCTTTTCGATATTAATCAGCAAAGGCGACTTGATTGAACCTTTAATAATAGGCTGACCAATCTCAGAGCTCTCTTCATCTTTGTGCAAAACAATAAGAATGATTAGCTCTTCACTGTTAGTAATCTGTAACAACTTTTCTTCCTCGTCAGTCAGAGTAAAGCTGTAATTAATATTAAATAACAGTGGATTAGATACTGAAAATGTTAAATCGGCATTATCAACTGCTTGTAGCCAGAACACAATCTCGCTACCTTCCTGATGAAATAGTTTGAAACGCGTCTGATCTTCAAATCCAGGAATACCCAGCGGAAAGCTAATAATGGTATTTGGATCGATTTCCTGCTTGCCTAATAATTTTGATTGTATTTCCATAATGGCTTCCGATGAGAGTAGTTTTTAAAATTGTTTAAAGCTACCCAAGGTATAGCAGGAAAGTACAAATTTGCAATAACAGATGTTATAAATGTACTGTTAAATTAAATGCTTATTGCTACAAATTATTAGAGTAACTAACTAACTGCGCAAATTTTTGTTTAGCTGTGCCGTTTTCTATGACTTGTAAGGCTGTTTCAATACCTGCTTGCAAAGTAGTCACCAAATCTGCTGCATAAATAGCTGCACCAGCATTTAAAACCACAATATCTCTTGCAGGGCCAGGCTGG